>JBAYVX010000053.1:0-9762 GCA_041674365.1 Kiritimatiellales bacterium
AGCCTTGGAAGTTGCACTCAAAAACAAGGAAATTTCTTATCAGCACGCCGAGGGCTATGCGGCGGGCGAAATGAAGCACGGCCCTATTGCGCTGATTAATGAAGCGTTGCCGGTCATTTGCATCTGCACGAAGACAGCCGACGAGGTTTATGAGAAGATGCTTTCGAATATCAAAGAAGTGGAAGCCCGCAGCGGGCGTATCATCGCGGTGGCGACGGAAGGGGATATCGAGATTTCAAAACTGGCCGGGGACATTATTTATGTGCCTGAGGTGCGCGATGAATTTACACCGATCGTAAATGTCGTTGGGTTGCAGCTGCTGGCTTATTATGCAGCCCGCGCACGGGGTACGGATATTGATAAACCGCGTAATCTGGCCAAAAGTGTGACCGTAGAATAGACCGTTCGGGCTGGCTTTTTGCTTGAAAAAGACCCTCGGGGATAAATACACTCCCCGACCCTTGTAATCAGAGAGGTTTATAATGAAAATGGAAAAAACCGGAACTGCAGAAATTCGTATTAATAATCAGGCCGTGGTCTGTCCTGTTTATGAGGGAGCGGAAAACGAACGGGCGATCGATATCAGCAAGCTGCGCAAAGAAACCGGACATATCACGTATGATCCCGGTTTCGGCAACACCGGTGCATGTGCCAGTGAGATCACGTTTATCGACGGCGAAAAAGGTATTTTGCGTTACCGGGGCTACGATGTGGCCGACCTGGCGGAAAAATGCGAATTTATCGAGGTAGCTTATTTGCTGGTTCACGGCTCGCTGCCGAACGCCAAGCAGAAGGAGCGCTATAGTCAACTGTTGAATCAGCATTCCATGATTCACGAGGATATGAAGGATTTCTTCAGTCACTATCCGGAGCACTCACATCCCATGGCGATTCTCTCCGCCATGGCGGTTTCATTATCCTCGTTTTATCCGGAACTGGGACAGGATAATAAAGAGGATTTGGATATGACGGTTACGCGGCTGGTTTCCAAATTGCGTACGATCGCCGCCTTTTCCTATAAAAAGTCGATCGGCGAACCGGCTATTTACCCACGGTACGATCTCAAATACTGCGAAAACTTTCTGAATATGATGTTCAGTTCGCCGGTGCGCAAGGAACCGATCGACCCGGTTATGGCTGATGCGCTCAACAAGCTGCTTATCATTCACGCTGATCACGAGCAGAACTGCTCCACCTCGGTTGTCCGCGCTGTCGGTAGCTCCGGGATCAATCTGTATGCTTCGATTTCCGCCGGTATTTGCGCGCTGTGGGGCCCGCGGCACGGTGGAGCCAACCAGCACGTTATCGAAATGCTCGAAGACATTCAGCGTGACGGCGGTGACGTGGATAAAGTACTCGAACGCGCCAAAAACCCGCGCAGTCCGTTCCGGCTGATGGGCTTTGGCCATCGTGTTTACAAGTCCTATGATCCGCGTGCGAAAATTGCCAAAGAATTGTGTAAAAAGGTGCTTTCGGTCACCAAAACCAAAGACCCGCTGATGGATATAGCCATGGAACTGGAAGAAAAGGCTCTGGCCGATTCCTACTTTCAGGAACGCAACCTTTATCCGAATGTGGACTTTTACACCGGACTGACCTATCGCGAGATAGGCATTCCGACCAACATGTTCACCGTCATGTTCGCCATCGGCCGCCTGCCGGGCTGGATTGCCCAGTGGCTGGAAATGAACAATGGCGCCGAGCGTATCGTCCGTCCTCGTCAGATTTACACCGGCCCGAACCTGCGTAAAGTGACACCTATTGATAAACGAAAATAATGGATTTTTTTCATCGTGATACCGCTTGATAATCAACCGGAAGATCTCCGGGAAAACAAACAGGAACTGGAATTTCTGCAGGCCGTAGCCCGTCGGTTGCCGGAAGATACCGGGGTTATGCGCGCTCTCGGGGATCTTTACACCCGCACAGGCGCCTATGCCGACGGCCTGCGTGTGGACGAGCGGCTTAGCCGCCTCTGTGCGGAAGATCCGGTTGTGTGGTATAACCTAGCGTGCAGTCTTGCCCTCGCAAACCGGTCTGATGATGCCTTTGATGCACTCAGCCGGGCGGTGGAGCTGGGCTATAACGACTATGAATCGATGAAAAAAGACCCCGATCTGGCTTCACTGCACAGTGACGCCCGTTTCGAATCCATTCTCGAATGGATTTACAGTGCGTTCGAGCAAACGCCGGATTTGGACGGACTGTAACTTTCTTCACTGACCGGTGAAAACGGTTGCCCGCAGTTTCCAATCATTGTAGTTTCACCAAATCGTATTTGCAGGAGGTTGTCTATGAGTAAAACATTGGTCTGGGCTCTTTTATTAATTGCGCTCTGTGTGCTTTTTTTTATTTTCACCGGCGGTAATACCACCGTCGAACTGTTCTCGTTTGCCGTTAAACTGAAAACCTCGATTGCATTGCTGATTTTTACCGGCATCGGAATCACCATCGGGGCTTTGCTTAAATGATCGACGGCAATAACATCTCCTGCGATGCCGCAGTGCATCCGGGTTGCCGGATCGAAAACTCTTCGATCGGGCCGGGGTGCGAAATCGGCGCTGAAGGGCCGGTCATTATTCAAAACTGCCAGCTTGGCCGCGGCGTGAAACTCAAAGGCGGATATTTCTCCGGCGCTGTATTTCTCGACGGCTCCAACATGGCTGGCGGCGCGCACGTTCGCGAAGGCACAATCCTCGAAGAACAAGCCAACGGTGCGCACACCGTTGGACTTAAACAGACCGTCCTGCTTCCCTTCGTCACGCTCGGCAGCCTCATCAACTTTTGCGACATCCTCATGGCGGGCGGAACCAGCCGCAAAAACCACAGCGAAGTCGGTTCCTCCTACATTCACTTCAACTTCACGCCCAATCAGGACAAAGCCACCGCCTCACTCGTTGGCGATGTGCCGCGCGGCGTTTTACTCAATCAGAAGCCGATCTTTCTCGGCGGGCAGGGCGGACTCGTCGGCCCGGCGCGCATTGAATACGGAACCGTCATTGCCGCCGGCGGAATCTGCCGCAAAGACATTCTCGAAGAAAACCAATTGCATATTCCCGTCGCGCCGGCGGAGAAAACCGTTCCGTTCGAGCCCGGCATCTATGGAAACATCGACCGCATCGTCAAAAACAACCTCATCTACATCGGCAACATCCGCGCGCTCAAAGCGTGGTACGAAAATGTCCGCGTTCTCTTCATCCGTGACGAATTTGATCAGGCCGTATTTAACGGCGCGCTCGCCAACCTCGACCTGATTTTGAATGAACGTTTCCAACGTTTGGAACAATTAGGATCAAAAGTTCCAAGCCTTGGAAAAAAAATCAGCGAATTTCCCAACCATTGGAAAACACCGCTCGATACCGTTGTCAACGCGGGTCTCATGAGCGAAATTGAAAAAGCGGACAAGAGCAATTACATCGCCGCGATACAGAACCTGAGCACCGGCGCGTGCGCCGGAGCAACCGTCTGGCTTCAGTCCATCGTCGATGAAGCCGCCGCATTGTGGAAATAAACGGAGTTTAAAAATGGCAAAGCTTTTTGGAACCGATGGCGTACGCGGCATGGCCAATATGGGTAATATGACCGCTGAGCAGGCGCTCGAAATCGGCCGCGCGGTTGCTTATGTCTGCAAAGAATATCACCGCGAAAAGGGCACCCGTCCGCGCATCGTCATCGGCAAAGATACCCGTTTGAGCGGCTACATGCTCGAAAGTGCGCTGACGGCTGGCGTCTGCTCAATGGGCGTGGACGTTCTGCTGCTCGGCCCGCTGCCGACGCCCGGCGTTGCCTTTATCACACAGGACATGCGTGCCGATGCGGGCATTGTCATTTCCGCTTCGCATAATCCCTATCACGACAACGGCATAAAAATCTTTTCGCGCACCGGCTATAAACTGCCCGATGCCGAAGAAGCGGAAATGGAAAAACTGATTGCGGAGCACAAGCTGCGCGATATCCGTTCGACCGAGTCTGACATCGGCAAGGCCAAACGCATCGACGATGCCATTGGCCGCTACATTGTTTTCTGTAAAAAAACTTTTCCGGAAAACCTGACACTCGACGGCATGAAGATCGTTCTCGATTGCGCCAACGGTGCCGCTTACAAAGTCGCGCCGATCATTTTTGCGGAGCTGGGCGCGGCGGTGTCAGCAATCCATGTTTCACCCAATGGTATGAACATTAACGACAACTGCGGCTCGCAGCACACCAGCGACCTGAAGGCCAAGGTGCTTGAAGCCAGCGCGAATGTCGGGTTGGCCTTCGATGGCGACGCCGACCGGCTGATCGTCGTCGATGAAGCCGGCACCGAACTTTCCGGCGACCAGATTATGGCCATCTGCGCGGTTCACTATAAGAAAAAAGGGCTGCTCGAAAACAACGAGATCGTCGGAACGGTTATGAGTAACTTCGGTTTTCTCACTGCCATGAAAGAGCAGGGGATTGATGTGGCCGTTACACCGGTTGGTGACCGTTATGTGCTCGAACGGATGATCAAAGACAACGCCGTACTCGGCGGCGAAGCTTCCGGACACATGATTTTTCACAACCATCATTCTACTGGCGACGGCATCATCGCCGCACTGCAATTGCTGGCCATTATGCGCGAAACCGGCATGCCTCTTTCGGAACTGGCGGAGGTTATGAAAGTATTTCCGCAGAAACTCATCAACTTTGATGTGGCGAAAAAACCGCCGCTTGAGGAGATTCCGGAAATACAGAAAGCGGTTAAAAAGGCTGAGACTGAGCTGGGCGACAAAGGCCGCGTGCTGATTCGCTACTCGGGCACGCAGCCCATGTGCCGCGTCATGGTTGAAGGCCCGACGGATGAAATGACTAACCGGCTGGCGGAAGAACTTACTGCTGTGGTTAAAAAATGTATCGGGTAGAGCGCGGTGGTTATCAGTCCTATAAAATAATGATTTTCGTTTGACGGCAGCCGTGCGCGTGATTGCTTCTGTGTCAGGAAACCCGAGAGTCGAATATGCAGGGCGCCTCTACAAAACGGTTTAATGTGCGCCACAAGGAAGTGGGGGCATCTTTTTTAGGGTGCTTACAAGACACTTCCGGTCGAGAACAGGACGTGAGTCTATTTTCGGACACGGATCTGATAAAATCCGGCAGATTCCAGTAGTCGTGCAACATCCGTATCCTCAAACTCACTAGATTGGATATCCGTGACAATTCGCTGAAATCCAGAAGTTAGATCAGGAGTCCAGTACACGTCGTAGATGCGTCCTGGTTTGCGGATCCAGCTCAGCTGGCGCCCGGCTCCTTGTGTCATGACTAGAAGATCGTTCGCGTCATCCGGCAAAAGTCCGGCGATATAGGCGTACAGATAGGTAAAGCCGTTTGAGGCGATTCCATCTGCCGGAGTATTGGTGATGCCGCCGAAATATTTCAGCTCCCACCAGTCGGGAATATCGTCGTTATCAAAGTCAATGTTCCCCGTGATTACGGTGTTTTCTGTGTCGAAAACGTTGATCAGATCGACATATCCGATTCCGGAAACGGTTACCGACTTGGCGCTTTGCACATTAAAATAGAACGGAAGCCCCGCTGCGACATTTGTTCCGTTTACACTGAGATTCCACAACTGATTGCTGTAATCACAGTATACATCAAACCGAATCCACTCATTAGTCTGAATCTGGCTGTTCAGCGTGACCGGAGTCTGGTTGCTGTAGACGACCAGATTTAAATCAGGGTCGACGTAAAAAGAAAACGGAGCGTTTCCGTCTACCGGAAGAGGCACAACTGAATTTGTATCGGAACAGAATACGTTAAAGTGGTACCACACATCCCGGCTGCTGCTTGAAAGAGCATGGGAGATACTGGCGTTTTGCAAGGCGACGGCCTGGGATCCGCTGTATACCACGCTGGACTGCACCGTAGCGGTTCCGGTTACGACCCAGTTGTTTTGGCCGTTGATGGATCCGGCCGTTACATTATTTTCAATTTCAAATGTTTCCGTGAAAGGGAGCAATCCGTTGATGGCCCTGGTAACATTGGCAGCGAACTCGGCGGCGCCGGTTTCTGTGAAGTGAACCGCATCGCTTAAAAACGTTACGTCCGAATTGTCTTCGCCGTGGACAAGGTGTAAATGGGTGTCGCCGGCGGCGATGCGGGCATTGACGATGCCCGCTACGCCGTTGCGCACTTCATCGACGGTTACTCCGCTTTCCAGATCGAAGGTGTTTGTGGTGTAGGTAAGTGTGGAGCAGAACACCTCGGCGGAGGGCTGATGCATACGTACGGTGGCCAGCAGCGACTCATACGCGTTGGTAATGGATTCAACAGATTCGCTGCCACTTTGCCAGTTATTATAGCCGGCGAGAATCCAGATATCATCCACCGATTCGAAATACTGAAGGAGATCTGCGACCGGTGGGGAAATTTTTCCGCCGCCGACGGCCAGATTAAACAATTCTGCATGCAGAGCCTCGGCGGTCAGGAACGGGTAGGTTTTGTAGGTCGCGCTCTGTCCGGTACCATGAGTAATGGAATCGCCCAGAAAGACGATTTTTTTATCCGGAAAGGGATTGCCAGCTTCAAGCTCTGCTCCGGTTTTCAATTCCAGCTGGCTGAGAATCGGGTTGGCCCAGTTCGGCAATACGACATCATGCCGGACGAGCTCGCCGGGAGCACTTTGGCTGACCAAACTAATGACTGCGGATGTTGTGGACTCAGCAATGTACTGATCCTGAATAAACGTGCCGTTTTGATAGAGTCCGAAATGTGAACCACGGTTTTCCTGGTCTGGGATGTATTTGAAGGTCAATTTTACTGTGTCGCTGCGTGTGTAGAGCGTGAGTTTGACTCCGGTGGTGGTTCTTGCATTGATGCCAGACACTTTCACTATCGTTACCGAGCCATTGTAGATCGTGTCGGTGAATCGGTTAAAATTCATGCCATTTGCATCCACGTTTACAAATTGAGCACCTTGCACATAAATATTGGTAGATGTCAGAGGAACATCGTAGAAATCCTGAGCCGATGCCATTTGCGCGGATATCACGCAAAAGGCGGGGATTAAGTAGCGAAGGTATAAAGCACAATTTTTCATATAGATATCGTTGTTAAGTATTTTCTCACACGTCTAATAACGGTATCAGTGATTACCATTGAATTCAACCCATAAAACAATGGGGCGGATTGTAAAGTGAAATTCCGGAGTTGGAAATGTAGCGTCCCATGCCAGAATGACCTTTTCGCAGACATATCAATGAAAAGGGGGCACCCTGACCCCACCCTGATGAGCCGGCTTCTTCTCGGTTCCAAGAGTTAGAAACATTTTGCGGTTGGCTGGTTTCTGTGGTCCAATGCGCCCCTCTTTTTTATGATACTCAACTAGAGCCTGTCATCTGGCTTAATGGATGACAGGCCCTAGTTCTCGATGCGTCGCCTGCAACGTCGCACCGATCATTTTTGCGGAGCTGGGCGCGGCGGTGTCAGCAATCCATGTTCCCCCCCAACGGAATGAACATTATAACGCGAGTGCGTAGCACAACTCGTGTTCCGGCGTGCGCAGCGCGCCGGAAACGTGTGTGTCAGCCTCGCGGCTTGTCCACGTTGACTGGACGCAATGGTTCAGCAGGGGATTTTGATGTCTCCCGGCATAATTGCTCCATGCTCACGAAGGAGGGCGTATACGTCCTCCAAGGCGAGTTCTTCCGGATCAACACCTGTCCGTGCACTGATCGCGGCCATGGCTCCGGCAGCCTGTCCCATGGCCATACAGGGACATTGCACCCGAACCGCACTGTTGGTCTCTTGGTCGCTGGCAATACAGCGGCCGGCGACGATGAGAGACCGGCTGTCGGCGGGGAGCATGGCTCCACGTGGGATCGTGGGCAGCACATTCCGTCTGAGTTGGCGTTTGTTGATGCCCTTCCCATCGTCGAGATGCGCGTCAATTTGATAGAATGCGTAACAGACGGAGTCTTCATAGGCTTTGCCCGACTCATAATCTTGTACCTTCATCGTCTTTTTGCCCTTTATCGTGACGGTTTCCCGGATGCCGACCTCAGAACAGATGTAGTCAATTTGAAAATTCTCGAGCCCGGGCTGTTTCCGAAAGAAGCGGTACATCCGCAGGACGCCGCGCCGCGCCTCAACTTCAGCAGCCGACTTGCCCTCGCTCGTTTCGGCCTGGGGTGCCCTAACATGATTCGAGCTTCCGCCTTGTGCCCGGAGAAGCCTCTCGGGTCCGCTGTCATTCCACGAGATGTCGGTGGTTTTCAGTTCACCGGCCGCAATAGATCTCTCTGATGCTGCCTTGAGCGCAGTATAGTCCAATGTTTCCTTGTCATAACCGGAACAGCGCGTTTGAAGGCTGGCAGGTTGTATGACTTCGGAACGGACAACATCAAAGCCAGCCAGCGAAACAGCGTTGGCGTCGCCTGTAGCGTCAATCAGGATTTTTGCTTGAACCTCCTTCAATCCTGACTTCGTACAGATGCCGACCGTCCACCGGCCATTCTTGAACGTGACCTTAGCGAGCATAGCGTGAAAGAGGAGATGAACACCTGCATCAAGTACAGCCTCATCGCATAGCGTGGCAAAGATCGTTCTGTCTATAGCGATGTGTCGCGGCTCGCCATTGTTGCGCGTGTACTCGCCAGTGGGAACAGGCCGTCCCGTTTCCTCCAGGGTTTTCCGTACCAACTCCCACCCGATACCGCCAATGATCTGTTCACCCCAGGCAAAAAAGTGCGCGGGTACACTGATGCCTCCCACGGTAATCGTGCCGCCAAGCATGGCATTTTTCTCGACCAGCAGGGTTGCCGCACCTGCACGCCCTGCCTGGATGGCGGCGATAACTCCTGCGGTGCCTCCGCCAACCACGATCACATCATACTGAGAGAGCATAAATCCTCCTTTTTTCGTTTCGATTCCTTGTTTCAGAGAGAAATCCCACGGCGCACCGTGTCAAGCGTCAAGGTTAGAATGTTCTTTTTGAAAATGGCTGCAAGAAATTTTGTGAAAATATGCGAATATGCTGAAGAGCAGGAACTGTTCGGTCATAAGAGCGTTAAAACACGATGATCCATACTCATTCGCACCATGAGCAGTTGTCCCCCAAGTCTGCTCAATACGCGTTGAGTTTAACGCTTCCGGCGGCATCAGTTCCAAGGATTGGAAGAAAGCCGATAGACCGGCACTGCCGGGTTCCAATTCTTGGAAAAGAGTTTCGCTCTTCGGATTGTATTTGGTAGCGTGCCTTCCGCTATGAAACTGATGAGACATGTGGTGCTGCTGACAATGCTGCTGCTTGGCGGCACGGCTGTCGCGGGAAGTTTTTTCCCGCTTTATGACAATCTGACGACGACGAACGGCTCATTCTTTGCGGTACGCCCGTTTTATTCGCACACGGTGGTCGAGGAAGGCCATATCCACGATTACTTCTGGCCGCTTTATTCCCGCAAGGAATTCAAAGAGGAGCAGAGTTCCCGCGCGCTGATTTTCTGGTGGACGCATCGGTTTGATGTGAGCGAAAAAAATCCTCGTCAGCAGCGCTGGCTGCTTCCGGTTTATTTTCAGGGCCACGACGTAAACGGCGAGAGGTACTTTGCCATTTTCCCGCTGGGCGGAACGATTCGCGAGTTTCTGGGCCGCGACGAAATTATGTTTGTGCTTTTTCCAATGTTTGGAAAAAGCCGGATCAATGATGTGAAGACGACCAGTGTTCTTTGGCCCATCTACTCGCACACGCGCGGCACCGGCATTGAGCGCGACCGGGTTTTTCCAATCTTTGGAAAATCA
>JBAYVX010000054.1:0-9740 GCA_041674365.1 Kiritimatiellales bacterium
AAAGGTGGAGCGCGACCTCCGGGCGTGCTTTGAACGTGCCCGGAGGTCACGTTCCACCCAAAGAGATTTACGCCTTACGGCAGGGGTGTTTGACTTTGTATTCGGCAGGGTCTTCGGCGACGGCCAGTTTATCGCCGGTAAAAGATGCGCGGCGTTCCATAGCGACTCCGCGTGCGAGATAAATTTTGGCGAGGCTCTGATACGGAACGTCCATTTTGTTGGCAAGAACCTTCAGTTCATCAATCAGTGATTCCGGCAGCCGGATGGAGATCGATTTCGTCGTCGGCTTCAGATTTGGAAAGGTAACCCGCCGCGCCGTAGAAAGATCAAAATAATCCAACGGCGAATGAGTTGCCCAAAAATCGCGCTCTTCGTCTTCGTCTTTAAATTTCGGAATTTTTTTAGGTTTGGTCTTCATAGAACTGTCTCTCTTTCCGGTGCATGTCGCGGGCTGAAATCACGCGGTATTTTGTGTCAGGACACTTTGTGCTTCAGCTGGTTTTTAGCACGGTTCCCGTCATCCCACTCGAAATCATCCATCTGACTGAAGCCGCTTTGCATGATCAGAACGTATACCTATCCCATATACATTAAAAGCCCCGGTCTCCAAACATTGGAAACCCCAATCGGAAATCATCAATCGCCAATCGTCAATTCTCCCCAGCCGGGCTGGGCGAGGAGATATTCGAGGAGGACGGCGCAGGCGACGGCGTCGTAAAGGGCGTCGTGGGCTTCGCCGGACGGGCAAATTTCACGGATGCGGGTTTCGAGATGGAGTCCGGCGATTAGATCTTCAAGTTTGTGCGAAGGCGCTGCGGGCCACGCCTGCCGCGCGAGTGCGAGCGTGTCGATCCACGGCCCGAAGCGGTGCATGGGTGCCATCTGGCGCAAAAATTTCTTTTCGACGGCGGCATTGTGCGCGGCGAGCGGAACGCCGCTGACCCACCCTTCCAGTTTTTTCCAAACCTTGGAAACTTCGTCAGCAACAGCGATTTCTTCGCGCAGTTTATGGTGTTTCCCCGGCGCGTAGGCGTTGAACGGACGGTTGATGTCAACGCGGACGAGAGTTTCAAAAGTGTGCAGCGAATCAACTTTCCCGTTCACAAGCCGTACCGCGCCAACCTGCCAGGGTTCCGTGTCGAAACCGGGCACGGTTCCGGTAGTTTCGAAGTCAAGGACGGTCAGGGTTGTGTTGCGAATGAGCATGGGTCAGTCGATCCAGCGGACGACGGTTTTTCCGTCATGACCATGAATGATTTCAACTTCTTCAATGCTGTCGAAGACGGTGACGGAGCGGTAGCGCGAGAGCCAGGCGAGCGCGCATTTGCCGTTGTCGAAGAGTACGCCTTCGGCGACAAAGCCGGTTCCGGAAACTCCGGTTTCGTCCTGACGGCGATCGAGTACAAAGCGTTTCATGGCATCCCTCCCGTTGAATGCGGGCACTAAAGCAAAAAAGCCCGCTGATGAACAGCGGGCTTTTTCCAAACCTTGGAAACTTCGGTTTAGCGCGAGTAGAACTCGACGACCAGAGAAGCTTCGCACTGCACCGGCACTTCGCCGTGTTCCGGCAGGCGGCTGAGGGTGGCGGTAAGATTTTTGTCGTCCACGGTCAGATATTCCGGTGTGGTGGCGATCTGCTGAGCGGACGGGAAGATTTCGAGTTCGCGGCTCTTTTCGCGGACGGTGATGACATCGCCGATGCGCACTTGATAGGAAGGAATGTTGACCTTTTTGCCATTGACGCGGAAATGAGCGTGGCCGACCAGCTGGCGAGCCTGATAGATGGAGCGGGCAAAACCGGCACGAAGCGCAACGGCATCGAGGCGGGTTTCGAGAAGCTGGAGCATGATGTCGGCGGTATTACCGATTTTACGCGAGGCTTTGGTGTAATAGCCGCGAAGCTGGCGCTCAGTCAGGTTGTACTGGTATTGCAAACGCTGTTTTTCAATGAGCTGTTTGCCGTAGTCAGACTGCTTGCCGCGGCGTTTTGACGGGCCGTGCTGTCCGGGCGGATTTGGACGTCGTTCGAGATATTTTTCACTTTTCGGCGCAAGGGCAATACCCAGGCGGCGCGATTTCTTGATCTTAGGGCCGTTATACTTCATTTCGATTCTCCGTTAACTTGGTTTCTGTTTCCTGTGTTTCGCCCGATTAAGCCCTGTTCAGGGGCCGCCGTTTTAGAGGTTCTCATGTAAGGCGATCACTTTCGTGAACATCCTCCGGCGAAACGAGGGCGCATTAAAGCGATGCGGCACAATGAAGTCAACTACAAGAAACGTTTTTTACCTTGCCTTGTAAAGTAAAGTTCCCATCATGTGGCGCCTGATTTTAAACCGAAAACAAAAGGATTTGAAAATGAAGGAAATCAAGAAAGTTGCGATTCTCACCGCTGGCGGGCTGGCCCCCTGTCTTTCCTCCGCAATTGGCGGGCTGATTGAGCAGTACACGAAGGTCGCTCCAAAAGTTAAAATTATTTGCTACACAAGCGGTTACAAAGGCCTTCTTCTCGGTGAATCTATCGCCGTAGATGCAAAGTTCCGTAAGAACGCATCGATTCTGCACAAGCACGGAGGCAGCCCGATCGGTAACAGCCGCGTAAAACTTACCAATGTAAAGGACTGCGTAAAACGCGGCCTGGTTAAAGACGGACAAAATCCTCTTGAAGTCGCTGCGCGTCAACTCGTTACGGATGGTGTTGACGTTCTCCATACGATTGGCGGCGACGACACCAACACTACCGCGGCTGATCTTGCGGCTTATCTTAAGGAAAACTGCTACGACCTGACCGTGGTCGGTCTACCGAAAACCATCGACAACGATGTGTTTCCGATCAAGCAAAGCCTCGGTGCATGGACGGCTGCCGAACAAGGCGCAAAATATTTTGAAAACGTCGTGGCCGAGCATAACGCCAATCCGCGCATGTTGATCATTCATGAAGTGATGGGCCGTAACTGCGGCTGGCTGACCGCCTGCACCGCGCAGGTTTACCGCGACCGGCTGGCAAAGATGGAATTCGTTCCATCCATCGGCCTGAGCAAAGAACGCAAAGATGTTCACGCGATTTTTGTTCCGGAAATGGATATCAACATCAAGGCCGAAGCCGCCCGCCTCAGAAAAATCATGGATGAACACGATTGTGTAAACATTTTCATTTCCGAAGGCGCCGGTCTGGAAGCCATCGTCTCGCAGATGGAAGCCGCAGGTGAAGAAGTTCCGCGCGATGCATTCGGCCATGTTAAGCTGGACGCCGTCAATCCCGGCAAGTGGTTTGGTAAACAATTTGCCGATATGCTGAAGGCCGAAAAAGTGCTGGTGCAGAAAAGCGGTTATTTTGCCCGCGCCGCCGCCGCCAATAAGGAAGACCTGAAACTGATCAAGCGTTGCGCCAATAAAGCTGTCAGTTGCGCCTTAAACCGTATCAGCGGTGTCGTCGGCGAAGATGAAGATCAGGGCGATAAGCTGCGCGCCATTGAGTTTCCGCGCATCAAAGGCGGCAAGCCGTTTGATATCGATGTCAAATGGTTCGGCAAGCTGCTCTCAGCCATCGGTCAGACCAAGGGCGCAAAAGTCCACATCCACCATTAGCCGTCAAAAATGAGTGCGTTCTTCAAGACCTGTCCGCATTGTAGGGTCGTCTGGCAAACGCTGGAACATTTTCTTTCTGATCCGCAGTTGAAGCTGGCGGGGTACCAGGTTCATTTTGAAGATCTTAAAGGCGGATTGTTCTATTTTACCCATCTGAGCAAAAACTGCGGCACCACGCTGTCCATTCCGGTGGAGAAATTTACCGGTCTGAGTAACCGCCGGATTCTTGCGGCACACGGAAAGCAGCCGGATGACTGTCCTAACCTTTGCGTACGAAAGGAATCGCTGGATCCCTGTCCGGCAGAGTGTGAATGTCTTTGGGTTCGGGAAATCATGAAGATCATCTGCGACTGGAAAAAGCGCGCGGCTTAACCCACCGGGATGCCTTCCCCCGCCTCCGCAATCACCGGAGCGCGATCAATCAGTTCAATCAGTTGCCAGCGCTTTGTGCGGAAACGGGCAATCATGCCGATCGCCAGCAAACTGATGTAAATTAATGCCCAGGCCCACGCGACGATCACGCCGAGTTTCAGCACCAGCACAATCAACAATTCACCCGCCGCGAAAAACAGCCACGCCATCGACGTTTCGTACCACATGACAAAATGTGTATCACCCGCGCCGCGCAGCGCACCGGACAGAATCAGATTCGTAGAATCCATCAACCCCCAGCAAGAGGCGAAAATCAGCAAGGTGCGGGTCAACGTAAAAATTTCGTCGAACGAAACATCGCCGCGCGCAAAGAGGCGAATATACACCTCAGGCATCAGCACAAAGGTCAGCGCAGCGCAAACCGTGTAGATCCAACCAATATGCACCGCGCGCCAGCCGACCTGGCGCGCACCGTCAAAATCGCGCCGACCCATGTGCTGCCCGACCAGCGTGCCGGCAGCCTGCCCGATACCAACCGACGGCATAAAGGAGATCATGTTAACGCTTAACGCAATGTTGGCCGCCAGGAAAGCTGTCTCACCCAGCCGGCCAACCAGCATCACAAACAGCGAAAACGCGCCGATATCCAGCGCCATATGAATCCCCGATGGAATCCCGAAGCGAAGCAGCCGCCGGAAAAGCGGCGCGTCAAAATAGAACAGCTTACGCGTATTGTAGAGGCGGACGTTTTTGGCCGAGAAGTACAAACCGAGCATGATCACCGGAGAAACAAACCCCGAAATGACCGAAGCCAGCGCCGCGCCAGCCACGCCCATTTCCGGAAACGGCCCGAGCCCGAAAATCAGCAGTCCGTTCAGAACCAGATTCAGCGCCGTTCCGATCAGCGCGCAGAACATAATGATTTTTGTCAGACCGCGTCCGGAGAAAAAGCTGCTGACGGCGGAAGAGAGCGGAAGAAACAGCCCGCCGGCCATCAGAATCGTAAAGTATGTTTTTTCCGCCGCCATCACATCCGGCGCGTGGCCGCTGAGCGTAAGCATCCAGCGTCCGACCGGAATCAGCAGGAGAATCAACGGAAACGAAAAGAGCGACAGCAGAACCGCCTGCGCCACCGAGCGGCTGCAGCTGCGCAGATCGCCGCTTCCGTAATATTGCGCCACCAGACTGTTGGCAAAAGCGGTCGTGGACATAAAGCCGCACACCAGCGTGAAAAACAGAATGCCCGCCGGAACGGCCGCCTGCAGTGCGGACGGGCTGTACCACGCCAGAAACATGCGGTCGCAGAAATTCTGAACTGTAAAGAACGCCGAGGTGATAATCAGCGGCACGGCGATGCGCAGCAGTGCGCGGTACGAGGAGGAAGTTGGGTGCGTTACATTCATGAAGCACCCCAGTGTTTCCAAACCTTGGAAAAATTGCGAGCCGGTTTTTCCAATGCTTGGAAACTCCGGTGGGTTAATCGGTATTTAAGCCGCCCGGCACCTTTTCCAACCGACCATTTCACCCCGCCGTCAGCCGTTTCCGGGGCTTCCCGCCGTCCGGGGTTCCGGTAGTCATTCTCCTGTTTCATCCCTTAAAACAAAGGCTGAAATAGGAAAAATAGACCCGCCGAGAGTTCCAATGCTCGGAAAAAATGACGATTTGCCCTTTACAGATTTCACGGGTCTGCGAGATCCTTAACGCTTTTCATGTGCCGTCTCGGGGGAGATTTAAGACACAGGGGGAGAAAATATGAAACGGAAACTTTTTGTCTTTGCCGTTCTGTTCTGCGTCGCTGCGCTCCGTGCGCAGGCCGACGGGTTTCTGGACAGCTCAGACCGCGAGATTATTGCCACCTGCCTGGTTCTGGAAGCCGGCGGCGAGGGACTGGAAGGTATGCAGGCTGTTCTGAACGTCATTCTGAACCGCGCGGACGGCTGTTTGTACCGCATGGTTCCTGAAACGCTGAAATACGGAGCGTTTTCCTGTATGTCCGAAATCTGGAAACAGACGGCTCCCGACTGCAGCCCGCTCATCCGCCGTGCTCAAAATCAATCCGGAGCTTACGATAAGGCTATGCAGCTGATTGCGTTGATGGAAGAAGGATTTCTGGGGGACAACACACACGGCGCCACTCATTATCACGCCGAAAACATCCGCCCCTACTGGGCCGACAGCCTGCGCTACCTTACTACGATCGGCCACCACATTTTTTACGTCGAACGGGGCTGTGAAGTCGCTTCGCTCTGACACAAAATTTACATCCGGTCTAAATAGCGTCCTTCGACACACAAACGTTGTGTGATCAGGGCTCTTTCCGTAGAGTGTCCCGTCTTTTTTTTTACTGCTACGGAAGGATTTCTATGGGGAACCATATTTTAGCGATCACCATCGGTGCGATTCTTGTTAACAACTTTGTACTCTCAAAGTTCCTCGGCATCTGCCCGTTTTTGGGTGTATCCAAAAAACTTGAAACCGCGCTCGGTATGTCCGGCGCAGTGATCTTCGTAATGACGCTGGCCTCTCTGGTCACCTCCCTTATCTACAAATATGTTCTCTCACAAACCTTCGTCATCAACGGCACAACGATCAACCTGACCTTCCTCACCATTCTGGTCTTCATCGTCGTTATCGCCGCGCTGGTTCAGCTGGTCGAAATTATCCTTCAGAAATTCAGCCCTCCGCTCTATCAGGCGCTCGGCATTTTCCTCCCGCTGATCACCACCAATTGCGCGGTGCTCGGCGCGGCGGCACTCAACGTGCAGGCCGGACGCGGAGTCATTGAATCCACCGTCTTCGGAACCTGCTCCGCCATCGGTTTCGCGCTGGCGCTGGTGCTTTTCTCCAGCTTGCGCGAAAAACTCGATCTCGCTAAAGTGCCGGCTCCGCTACAAGGAACCGCCATCGGCCTCATCACCGCCGGCATTCTGGCAATGGTCTTTATGGGATTTTCAGGACTCGTCTAACCGGCTGCGCCGGAAATTTTAAATTCGAAACTCGAAATCCGAAACAAAACTGAAATTAAAAAGCAGAATGTTAAAAACTGAATATTTGAATTTGAACGCATTTGAAATTGTTTCGGAATTCGTATTTCGTGCTTCGAATTTTGGAGATTGTCTATGACCATTATTCTTATTTCGATCCTCTTCGCTGCCGGACTCGGCGTACTGCTCGCAGTTGTTATCGGGGCAGCTGCCAAAGCCTTTTCCGTTGAAAGCGACCCGCGCATCGAAACCGTCACCGACATGCTGCCCGGCGCAAACTGCGGCGGATGCGGCTATGCCGGTTGCGCCGATTTCGCCAAAGCCATTGTCGAAGGCCGCGCAGATCCCTCACTTTGTCCCGTCGCCCCGCCGGAAAGCGCCGGCCGAATCGCTGAATATCTCGGCATCACCACGCAGGAAAAAGAAAAAGTCATTGCTGTCGTCAAATGCTCCGGAAGTTGCGCCGTCACTGTCCGCTCTCCTTATAACGGAGTCGGCGACTGCCGTTCCGCCGCGCTCGTTGCAGGCGGGGCCAAAGGTTGCGACTACGGTTGCATCGGCTTTGCCAGTTGCGCACGCGCCTGTCCTTTTGATGCAATTGAGATGCGCGACGGCCTCGCGGTCGTCCATCCTGAACTTTGTGTCGGTTGCGGAAAATGCGTTGAAACCTGTCCAAAAAATCTGATCATCCTTGCCCCTGCCGCCGTCGATGTGCACGTCTATTGCAACTCGCCTGAAAAAGGCGCGCTCAAACGCAAAGTCTGCAAAACCGCCTGCATCGGATGCCGCAAATGCGTTAAAGCTGCCGACAGCGAAGAGCAGATGACCGTTAAAGGATTTCTGGTTGAAACCAATTACAGCAGCCCGCCCCTGCCCGATCTTGTGGAAAAGACCGGTTGCCCGACCACCGCACTGCGGCTGGCCTCTAAACACGCCGCAGGCGCTTATGAAGGAGTTTCAAAATGAGCGATAAACCCCGCAAATTTAAAGGCGGCGTTCACCCGAATGATAGCAAAGCCCTCTCTGCCTCCAAAGCGGTCGTGAATGCACCGTTGCTCGACAAATACACCGTCATCATCAATCAGCACATCGGTGCGCCACTCGAAGTACTGGTTAAAAAAGGTGACCTCGTCAAAAAAGGCCAACTGCTCGCCAAAGCCACCGGCTTTGTTTCCGTCCCGTTGCATTCGCCGACCAGCGGCAGCGTCACCGCGCTGGAAAAATGCCCCGGCCCTGCCTGTATCAGTGTTCCTGCCATTGAAATCACCGCCGACGGCAACGATGAATGGGGATCGCCCTTTGAACCGGTTGCCGACTGGCAGAACGCCGAACCGTCCGCGCTTAAACAGCGCGTCGCCGACGCCGGAATCGTCGGGATGGGCGGCGCGGGCTTCCCGTCGCACGTTAAACTCTCGCCCACCAAACCGGTCGATACACTCATTTTGAACGGCGCGGAATGTGAACCCTATCTCACCGCTGACCACCGCCTCATGCTCGAACAGGCCGAAGAGGTCGTTCTCGGCGCGGCCATCCTCGCCCGCATTCTCGGACTCAAGAGCGCGGTCATCGGTGTCGAAAACAACAAGCCCGACGCAATCGCCGCGCTCAATAAAGTCGCCGCAAAGTACAACGTCAAGGTGCAGGGACTGCGCGTCAACTATCCGCAGGGCGCTGAAAAACAATTGATTTATGCGCTGACCGGACGCGAAGTCCCGATCGGCGGACTGCCGATGGATGTAGGATGCGTTGTGCAAAACGTCGCCTCAGCCGCCGCGGTTTATGAAGCGGTCGTCAAAGGCTGGCCGTCGATTGAACGAATCACCACCGTCACCGGCGAACCGCTCGTCAACCCCGGCAACTGGCGTTTTCGTATCGGCACACCGATCTCGAAAGCCATTGAGCTGGCTGGCGGCGTAAATGTTCAGCCCGCCAAACTGCTACTCGGCGGACCAATGATGGGCATGGCGCAGAACTCGCTCGATGTCACCGTCATGAAAAACACATCGGGCATTCTGCTCATTCCGGTCGAAACGGTTTCGCAATACACCTCCGAGCCCTGCATCCGCTGCGGCAAATGCGTCACCGCCTGCCCAATGCAGATCCTTCCCGCCACCATCAGCCAGGCGGTCGAAAACGAACGCTTTGACTGGGCCGAACAGCTCAACGTACTCGCCTGTATTGAATGCGGTTCGTGCAGCTACCTCTGCCCGTCGCGCCGCCCGCTCAATCAGCACTTCAAACGCGCCAAAGCCGAGATCATGGCCGCACGCCGTAAACAACCGAAGAAATAGAGAAGCCTTATGTCAGAAACAGAAACTCCAGTAATTCAACTGCCCGATGCGACCAAGCTCGTCATCAGTAACTCGCCGCACATTCGCGGCGGCGAGACGATCTCTAACATCATGATGCACGTGCTCGTCGCGCTGGCTCCCGCCGCCGCCGCCGCGATCTGGTTCTTCGGGCTAGCGGCCCTGGAAGTCATGGTGCTCTGCACCGCCGGCTGTATCGCCGCCGAAGAAATCTGGAACAAATGCGCCAAGCGCCCTTCTACCTGGAAAGACGGCAGCGCGGCGTTGACCGGACTGCTTCTCGCGATGAACCTTTCCGCTGGCGCGCCGTGGTGGATCTGTATCCTCGGCTCCGTTATCGCCATCGTCCTCGGCAAACAGCTCTTCGGCGGACTTGGCTATAACCCCTTTAATCCCGCACTTGTCGCCCGCGTCGCCCTGCTCATCGGCTTTCCGTCCCTGATGACCTCATGGATCGCCCCGCAGGCCGGCAAATGGTTCGCCTGCGATC
>JBAYVX010000055.1:0-9639 GCA_041674365.1 Kiritimatiellales bacterium
AAATTTGCCATCAACCGTGCGCTGCCGCCGGTCGAAATCGGCGATCTGGTGGTCATCCACGACGCCGGTGCGCACGGCCATGCTATGGGCTTTAATTACAATGGCAAACTGCGTTCAGCCGAGCTGCTCCTGCGCGAAAACGGCGGGGTTGTTCAGATTCGCCGGGCCGAAACGGTTCAGGACTATTTTTCTACGCTTGATTTTGCGGGTTTGAATAAATTCCGGGCATAGGGCATAGTCCATCGACTAAGGAGAAAACCATGCTACAGGGAGCCCATACTGCAATTGTCACGCCGTTTAACAAAGACGGCTCGGTGGACTATACCTGCTATCACGAACTGATCGAATTTCAGATCGAAAACGGTATCGACGGTATTGTGCCGGTTGGTACAACCGGGGAGTCGCCCACACTCAACAACGATGAGCACATGAGGGTGATCGAAGAAACGGTTACTGCAGTTCATCGCCGTGCGCTGGTGATTGCCGGAACCGGCGCCAACTCTACCGCAGAGGCGGTTGAACTGACAAAACGCGCCAAGGAACTGGGCGTGGATGCTACGCTGCAGGTGACACCCTATTACAACAAGCCCAATCAGGAAGGGCTCTATCGCCACTTTTCAACCGTCGCTGATATTGGTCTGCCGGTAGTCCTCTATAATGTACCCGGACGCACAAGCCGCGAAATTGCCATCGAAACAGTGGCACGGCTGGCAACACACCCGAATGTGGTGGCTGTTAAAGAAGCCGGCGGAAAGGTGGAGCGTGTGAAGCAGACTCTGGATGTCTGTGACCTTGAAGTGCTTTCCGGCGATGATGCGCTGGCGCTGCAAATGATGCATGACGGGGCGATTGGTGTGATCAGCGTGGCCTCGAATGTGGTACCGGGCGTGGTGGCCTCTCTTATCCACACCGCGCTGGAAGGGCAGTGGGAAGCCGCCCAGTTGCTTCATAATCAGTACGTAAAGCTTTTTGACGCGATGTTCATCGATACAAATCCGATTCCGGTCAAGGCCGCGCTGGCCATGATGGGTAAAATCGAAGAGATTTACCGTTTACCGCTTTGCGAAATGAACGGTGCAGATAAAGAATCCTTGCGGGGAGTTCTAGCCAGTTTGGAATTAATCTAGAAGAGAAAGGATAAGGCAATGAAAACGATAACAGTTTGTTTTTTGTCAGGGCTTCTTTTGTCCGGATGCGCCACGTCGTCCAGTGTCCGGAAAATGATCGAGGAGAATAACCAGAAAATGGCCGCCGAACAGTTACAGCCGGAATTTGAACGGATTACTGCTCTGACCGAAGCCAATGCCGACCAGCTGGCGGCGCTGAAAGGCACGTTGAGTGAAGCCCAGCAGCAGTTTGATTCGAAACTTCAGGAGTTGAGCTTCGCATTTAATAAGACTCAGGGGGATATGGGACTCCTTCAAATTAAAATGGCAGATGTGCAGAAGCTTTGTGTCGAACAGGAGACAGGTATTAAAACAGCCCGCAGCATGGTTGAGACTCAGCAGGTGGCATTGCTGACCCTGTTTCGCCGGCAGCAGGCAGAGCTGGACGATATTATTAAAGCTCTGGTCGGCGAACAGGTGGATGTACAGGAGAAATAATTTTACAGTTGTCTTGTTGCACTCCCGCAGTACGGGATGATTTTTTAATAAAATAGTGTCTAACCTTTTCGCAGGGCTTGCCGCCGGATGGAGGTCTGACTATACTCACCTCGTAAAACCACGATTTGTTTAACAGAAAGGACATTCATATGGCTATTGTCAGTAAACTGCTCGAGAAAAAAGGCAAAGAACTTATTTCTGTATCCCCTGAGACCGGTATCCGTGATGCAATTTCAAAAATGGCTGAGAAATCCGCCGGCACCGCGCTGGTCATGGATGGCAACAAACTGGTCGGCATCTTTTCCGAACGCGACTTTATCCGTAAAATCTACTTGCAGGACAAATGCGGAAAAGGTGTCAAAGTCAGCGAAATTATGTCCAAAACACTTACCACCGTAACAGGCGACACGACGCTTGACAGCTGCATGAACCTGATGACCGATAAGCGTATCCGCCATCTTCCGGTACTGGATGGTGACCGGGTGGTAGGGATCGTTTCCATTGGCGATATCGTCAAGTACATGATCAGCGAAAAAGATTTCCTGATCAAAAACCTGCAAGACTATATCGCCGGCCCCGGGATGTAGGCGTTTTGTTTTGGCGGCTTTGGCTGGCACTTTGTTTCAGCAACGAAGCGGAACCCCTTGGGAAAAATCAGGCTTTCAGCAGAATCCGCACGACGTCGGTGGCAGAGAAGTCCAGACGGCCTGGCTTACAGAAGCGGCAGACTTCCGCAAGATCATTGCCCATTGTGATCAGGCATTGTTCATCTGTTCCGTCGGACAGCCGTTGCGGCATTCCGGCGTTGGCGATCAATGCATTGCATAGGCATTTGCGACCGACCGTATCTGCCTCCAGACCGCCTTTGGCGACATAGGAGGCAACCGGTTCGGCCGGACAGCGGTAGCCGATGGTACCGTCTGCTTTCCGGTACGGCTGACGCAGCAGGCCGAGATCGCAGATCCGTTGTCGTTTCCGGTACACGGTCTCGTCAGAGAGGCTTCCTGGCAGATCGGCCACTTTGAACGGAAAACCGGTTGGCGAGGCGAGTGAATCGGTAAAGACGTGCGCCTTGCCGGCCTGAGCCAACGCAATCAACTCGTGGCGCACATCAGGCCGCAGACCCGATTCTTCGCAGAGCGCAAAAGCCGTTCCAACCTGCACGCCGCTGGCTCCCTCCGCCAGCGCCTGTTGCAGGGCTTCGGCCGAGCCGAACGAGCCGGCCAGCCAGAACGGAAGGCCGAGTTCCCGGAACGCTGACAGGTCAGAGATGTCGCGCAATCCGTAAACCGGCTCGCCCAGAATGTTGAAAGTTGCTTTCCCGCGCGGTGGCGCATTATGTCCGCCAGCCGAGCTGTTTTCGATGATAAAGCCGGCGATCGGGCCGTTGGTCCGGTTCAGCATAATTTTTGCCAAAGCCTCTGAGGAAACAATCGGCAGAAAATCGGGGCGGGTCAGTACGTTCGGGAGCGGGGAGTTCTCAATGAACAGCGCGGGATCAAACACCATATTGACCGTTTCACCTTTGCCGTTTGCCCCTGCGACATAAATCGGATATTCCGCCCGCTCATGGCGGATCAGTGCAGTCAAGACCTCCGGAATCGCTAAAGGAATGCCCGCACCCATGATGACGACGGCGACTCCGGCCAGCAAAGCGCCGTAGATTGAGGGCAGATGCGGAAGTTGGAGTTTCTCGAGATAATTGATGCCGACCGGATTGGAATGACCCTGCCGCGCGAGGAACACCTCTACGAAATTGCCCACGATGCAGAGCTCCAGCGGCTCGCGCGGTCCGGTGAGGGTATGCATCGGATATTTCCGGTACGGTGCATCTGCGGGCTTTCCGCCGGGAATAAAGAACGCATCCAGTACACGCTGAGCCATGCTGGGGAAGGGGAAGTGCTCCAGTGCGTGATGGATCAGGCCGTCCGGATCACCGTCCTGCAGGCGGCGTGAAATAATCCCGTCGAGAGCCGTACCGGAGATCACACCGAGCTGGCCGATCCGGGATACAGCCTGGGCAAGGCGCCAATTCGAAATACTCGCGCCCATTCCGCCCTGAATAATTTTTGGAGGGTTTATATTAATAAGTCAGACAGTATGATCTTTTGGGTCGGAATGGCGACGATAATCGCCGGATGCGGTCGGTTTTATTCCAGCGCCTTGGGCTTGCTGAAGATGATGTGGCCCAACATTGCGCGACGCATCGACGGCTTATCGGACGGCGCAACGATTTTTCCAAGCATTGGAACTTTTCCGGTCTGTTTTTCCAAAGGTTGGAAACGCAGAGTCATGGCGGGAAGTTTCATGGCTGGGAGCGTATTGCGGAAAGCCCGCATCGTCGGGCGAATATTGATTCCCGCGACGGCGGCTGGAACAGGCTTGGGCTCTTCTTGACCCATCGGCTCGCGTCGCAACGGTTCAATATCCGGCATGGTTTCAGTTCTCGCCAGTGCCTCTTCTTGTTCTTCCTCGTATTCCGGCTGAGGTACTTCGAAGGTTTGAGTGCCAGCTACTCTGCGGAGCAGTTCGGCAAACGGATCGACCGGCGGAGTTGCCGGCTCATCGTCACCGGAGTCGATCGATCGCGCTGACTGATTTTTTTTGGCTGCTGCGCCGGCAATCTGGGCGACGACCCAGAAAATACCGACGATCAGCCAGATAAAACCCGGCGCATCTGCTTTGAAAACAGGATACATGCTTATTCCTGTTTACCGGCTTCTTCACTGCCCGAAAGCGACTCGCGCATCGAGGTGTCGGCCATCACATTCTGCATACGGTAGAAATCCATCACGCCGAGGTTGCCGTCTTTGAAGGCCTGAGCGATGGCCAGCGGAACCTGAGCCTGAGCTTCGATCACCTTGGCCTGCATTTCCTGAACGCGGGCGCGCATTTCCTGTTCCTGCGCAATGGCCATGGCGCGGCGCCCCTCGGCTTCAGCCTGACGCATCTTCTTGTCGGCTTCGGCCCGCTCGGTTTCGAGCTGCGCGCCGACGTTGGCGGTGTTAGAGGTTCCGGCGACGCTGACATCGGCAATATCAATCGAAACAATTTCAAACGCGGTCTGCGCGTCGAGTCCGCTGTCGAGCACCTTGCGGCTGATATTGTCAGGATTTTCTAGCACGTTTTTATAGGAGGCCATTGAACCGACGGCGCTGACGATGCCTTGACCGACGCGCGCGATGATGGTTTCTTCCGTCGCGCCGCCGACGAGCTGGTTGAGGTTGGTGCGCACCGTTACGCGTGCTTTGATCAGCAGACGAATCCCGTCTTTGGCGACCGCGTCAAGGAAAGTGGTTCCCTGTTTCGGATTCGGGCAGTCAATAACCTTCGGGTTGACGCTGGTGGTGACGGCGTCGAGAATATCGCGGCCCGCGAGGTCGATCGCGGCGGCCTGCTGGAAGCCCAGTTCGATATTGGCTTTGTCAGCAGCGATCAGTGCTTGTACGACATTGACGACATTGCCACGCGCGAGGTAGTGCGCTTCGAGCAGATCGGTGTTGATATCAATTCCGGCTTTAACCGCCTGAATGCGCGCACGGGCGATCAGTGTGACCGGCACTTTGCGCAGGAGTTTCATTCCAATCAAACTGCTCAGTTTGATGTAGGCTCCCGAGCCCCAGGCCTGTACCCAGACGGCCAGCACGGACAGAATAATAGCCGCGAAAACAAAGACGACGACCAGTAAGAAAAGACCTAATACTGTTCCGATTCCCATAACTTAACCCTCCGTTGTTGGTTGCTTGATATCGTTTGGTGTCTGAAGAATCAGCACCGGTTTTCTGAAAAGAGCCAGAAGCAATGCGCCGAGGCCGGCGACCGCGACCAGTATATTCACGACCATCGAAATGGCGGTAAAGGCCGTCAGTGAATAAATGATCAGCAACCCGGTTGCCAGCGTGAGTACCCGGTTTTGTTTTGTGATTTCCTTGCGACGCAGAATCAGCGCACCAAGCCAGAAGCCGACCGCGATTTTACTGAGGTACAGCAGAATGCAGTAAAACAGAATCAGCAGAATACTCAGAGGCAGTCCGATGAACGTGAACAGCAGCAGGAACGCGCTGATCGGGATGAGAAACAGTGCGGCGAAGCCGGTTAGCAAACAGGGCGTATGTGCGGTGTGTAGAAGATGAAGCGTATTAACGGTATAGCGCGGGAAGAGCGAACTGAAAACAAGCCCGGTCAAAAGGGCGGCGATGGCAAAGCCGAAATGACCGAGCAGATTAGTCTTGAGGAACTGTTTCGGCGGCGGAGCGTCAAAGGTACGGGTCAGTTCTCCGTTCAGTATGACGGACGGAGAAAGCACCAGTTCTTTCGGTGCGGTATAGCTCAGGTTGCCGCCGATGACTGTACCGGGCAGAATCACAATCTCCTGCGCTGCAATGGAAACATTACCCGCGACCTTTCCGCCTAGCGTCGCTTGCTTAGCCACGATCCGTGCATTGCCGGTAACCGTTCCTTCGCTGATTACATTCTCACCGACGCAGAGCATGTTTTTGGCAATTGTCGCTGAAGGGGCGATTTTGATGGTGTTGCCCATTGCGGTCAGCGAACCGTTCAGTGTTCCGGAAACCTGCGTGGTTCGTCCAGCCAGCCGGGTATTATCACTGAACCGGCCCGCAGCGATTACCTGATCGCCGCCGCACCAGACAGCACCCTTAAAATTTCCGCGCAAGTCTAAAACATTTCCAGCTGCGAACAGATCGTCCAGTGCATCACCGCTGATTGTAATGGTCTGTGCTGAAATCCACATCTCATCGCGCAGCGTCTCGGCATCGCTGCTGATAAAGGTATCTCTCTGCACAAACTCAATCGCATTTGCACACTGCACCGAAAGCAGTACCGCCAGAACTATCCCGAATCTCGAATCTCGCATCCCGAACCTCATTCTTCTGTTTTCCTCACATAAATCCTATTTCCCGACACCTTAACGACCTCAACGGGTGCATTCTGTTCAATCCATGTTCCGTCATCGGCAATCACATCCGCGTGCTGCCCTTCGATCAGCGCCCGTCCGGAAGGGCGCAGGGTGCTCATCGCCGTCCCTTTCATGCCTGGCTTCCACGTCGAGTCATCCTGATCCTTCTTACTGATGTTCTGATTCAATGAAAGCATTTTACCCATTGGGCTTTTCGGAAAAAATTTCATCCAGACAAAAGCGGCGAGGGCGGTCAGCGTCAGAATCAGCAGCAGACTCAGCCAGCCGAACACCGGAGGGAACGTCATAAAGCCGATTACGGCTGCGCCGACCAGTGCCAGCGCGCCGAGTGTGCCGACTACGCCGCCGGGAATAAAAATTTCCACGCCAATCAGAAACAGTCCGCAGACCAGAAGAGTAATATACCAGCTCATGTCGCGCATTCTACCCGCCTCCCGCCGCGATGGAACATAAAACTTCCAAACATTGGAAAGTCCGAGCCAATAATTTGCCGCGAAAGAACGCAAGGAACTCAAAGTCTCCTCCGCCGGAGGGAATTCTAAGAGGTTTGTTTTTGCGTTCTGTGCGATCCTTCGCGGTTGAATCTTCCAGACATTGGAAACTTGAGTTGACACAGCGGCGGCGGAAGCCTACAACCCTCGGCTCCATGGGTTCGGCTTTACGAACCGTGCGCTGCGGTCGACGCGGCCTCTTCTTTTCCTACACGTCCGGCAGGCAGAGAGTTTTTAATATACCGGACGGAAAAGAAGGTTCATGAAATCACAAAATGTATTCGCGGCTCTGATCGAGCCGCTGCAACGCGCTGTGGCCGAAGAAGGCTACACGACTCCTACACCCATTCAGCAGCAGGCGATTCCTCATCTGCTCGAAGGCCGCGATTTGCTCGGCTGCGCACAGACCGGAACCGGCAAAACCGCCGCATTTACGCTGCCGCTTCTGCAGGAGATGACGCTTAACAAGAAAACCGCCCCCGGCGGAAGGCCTCGCGCGCTGATTCTCACCCCGACACGCGAGCTGGCCGCCCAGATCGGCGACAGTATTAAAACTTACGGACGCCATGTGAAGGTTTCGCATACCGTGATTTTCGGCGGTGTCGGGCAGAATCCGCAGATTCAGGCGATGCGCCGCGGACTCGATGTGGTGGTTGCCACGCCGGGCCGGCTGCTCGATTTGATGCAGCAGGGCCATATTCATCTCGACCAGATCGAACTGTTCATTCTCGACGAAGCCGACCGCATGCTCGATATGGGTTTCATCCCCTCCGTTCGAAAGGTGATCACCAAGCTGCCGAAGAAGCGCCATTCGCTCTTTTTCTCGGCCACGATGCCTCCGGTCGTCGCCACACTGGCGAAAGAACTGCTGCACGATCCGGTGCAGATCACCATTGATCCGGGTCAGCCGACGGTGGAGCGCATTGAACAGAAGCTGATGTTTGTGGATAAAGAGAACAAAGACGATCTGCTGATTGAGCTGATTACCGACCATAACATGGACAAGGTGATCGTTTTCACCCGCACCAAGCACGGCGCAGATAAGGTGGTTCGCCGTTTGATGCAGGCCGGAATTGAGTCCGCCGCCATCCACGGCAATAAATCACAGACGGCGCGCACCACGGCGCTGCACAATTTTAAAACCGGTAAACTGCGCGCCATGGTTGCGACCGATATCGCCGCGCGCGGTCTCGACGTGGACGGTATCACGCATGTCGTGAACTATGATCTGCCTGAAGAACCTGAAACCTACGTCCACCGTATCGGCCGCACCGCACGCGCCGGAACCGACGGCGATGCCGTTGCATTTTGCGCCGCCCGCGAGCGCGATTTCCTGCGCGACATTGAAAAATTGATCCGCAAAACCGTTCCTGTGGACAAGACGCACAAATATCATTCCGAAACCGCGCGATTGGCCACCGGATCGGATGCGCGTCCCGAGCCGAAAAGCCGGCAGGGCCATCGTCGCGGCGGCTCCGGCCGTCCGCAGGGCGGCGGCGGACAGCGCCGCGCACCTCGCCCGACGCATAAGGGCGGATCGTTTTCGCCAAGCCGCCGTTCAGGACGTTAAGACGAAGGCCTTGGGTTTCCAGGCATTGGAAAAAATCATTGGGAATTTTGCCGCTTCGCTTCTTTCGGGGAGCCGAAAGCACTTTCGGAATACCTCAGGTCCAATGGTTGGAAAAAGCAAAATCCGCTTTCATCTTTCATAGTTCATCCTTCATAGTTCGGACTTTCGCTCCGGTAGCTCAGCTGGACAGAGCAACGGTTTCCTAAACCGTAGGTCGCGGGTTCGAATCCCGCCCGGGGTACCAGCTCATCCTTCTTTCCGGATGTCGTGGTTAATCCGCATGGAGCAGAATTTTTCGCCACACATGGAGCAGTAGCGCTGTTTGACGTCGAACTGTTCGCCGGGCGGCATGGATTCTTTGCGGAAGCGCAAGGCGCGTTCGGGGTCGAAGCAGAGGTTGAACTGATCTTCCCATCGGAATTCAAAGCGGGCGCGGCTGATGGCGTCGTCGCGATCCTGTGCGTTGGGAATTCCCTTCGCCAGGTCGGCAGCGTGCGCGGCGATTTTGTGTGCGACGACGCCTTCGCGGACGTCTTCTTTATTCGGCAGTCCAAGATGTTCTTTGGGGGTGACGTAGCAGAGCATGGAGCAACCGTACCAGCCGATCATCGCACCGCCGATGGCGCTGTTCATGTGGTCGTAGCCGGCGGCGAGGTCGGTGACGAGCGGACCGAGCGTGTAGAAGGGCGCTTCGAAGCAGTCCTCGAGCTGGCGATCCATATTTTCTTTGATTTTGTGCATGGGGACGTGGCCGGGGCCTTCGATCATGACCTGACAGCCGTGCTTCCATGCGACTTGTGTGAGTTCGCCGAGCGTTTTGAGCTCGCCGAACTGGGCTTCGTCGTTGGCGTCGGCCAGACAGCCGGGGCGCAACCCGTCGCCGAGCGAGAAGGTGATGTCGTATTCCTGCATGATTTTGCAGATATCTTCGAAATGCGTGTAGAGGAAGCTTTCTTCGCCTTTGTTCTGCATCCACTGCGCCATGATGGAGCCGCCGCGGCTGACGATGCCGATGAGCCGTTTGGCGGCGAGCGG
>JBAYVX010000056.1:0-9508 GCA_041674365.1 Kiritimatiellales bacterium
CTTCTTCCGGAACACCACGCGCTTGCGTTGCTCCTTTGACGAACCATTCGGAACGCACGTTCCGAATCAGTGCGGACGATGCCGTGAAAACCGGGATCGTCCGCCGGGTGGTTGCACACTCAAGCAAACGCTGCGCCCGCAGACTTTTTACCGAATTATGGTATTACAGGTCGTCGATGATGGCTTTACGCTTTATCTCGTACTCTTCCTTGCTGATCAATTTGTCATCGAGAAGCCGCTGGAGCCGTTCAAAGCGGTCGCGCGGAAGAGATTTATAGTAGTGCAGGGTGAGAGCAATCTGTTGGGCGACGTAATCGGCCAGAACCGGCGCGACTTCCTGCTCGACGAGCGGAGTGACGGTCGGGTCGTACATCATGTTATGCAGGCCGCCGAACAGTGCGCTCACCCCGAGGGTGGGCCATGCAACGCCGTCAACCCATGTGCGGTCAATGTCGGCGTGTTTTATGTCCAGACGGACGGGAATAAACATGCTGTTAATGAGTTGACCTGTTTTGGCGTCGTTCAGTGTTACGTCGATGTCGTACATGACGTTGTAGTTATAGCCGTGCCATGCCGGGAACCAGATCAGGAAGCCGGGGAAATCGCACCAGAAATTCCAGCCGGAACCGCACTGTTTGGAGACCAGAGAAATGTTGGCGATGACGTCGATAAATTCGTTGGTTTCGTCAACGGCGGTGGTGGCTTGCGCGTTGTATTTGAGCAGGTCGCGGCCGACGGCATGGATGAAGCGGTGACCGTTGAGGTCGGCGGCGTTGGCGCGGATGCCAACACGCAGACGTTCATCGAGCGCAACGATGGTTTTGTTGTGGTAGTTGTTCAGATTGGTGACAGTCATCGGATAGGTGCATCCGCTGATGACAGCGGCCAGTACGATCAGAGACAGGGTAAAACACAGCTTCTTCATCATGGTTCCTTTCGCTAACTCCCAGATTCTTAAACTTTTACCGATAGAGTGTAAATTCATAAAATCAGTATTGCGGTTTCCAATCATTGGAAAATTCTGGTTCACTTTTTCCAATCATTGGAAAAACAGCATGAATAATTTCCGAAGCTTGGAAAAACGAATCGGATACCGGTTCAGGAAAAAGTTATTGTTGGAAACGGCGCTGACGCATCCGTCGTTTCGCTATGAAGACGCGGAAACGGAATTAGATAATCAGCGGCTGGAGTTTCTGGGCGATGCGGTGCTGGGCCTGCTGGCCGCCGATGTGCTGACGGAAAGGAACCCGCAGGCGAACGAGGGGGATTTGACGAAGCTGAAAAGTTCGATCACCTCCGGTTCGGCGCTGGCGTCGGCGGCGCGCACTCTCGAACTGGGCGAACATTTGCGGCTGGGTAGAGGAGAGTCTTTGAGCGGCGGCGCGGATCGCGGTTCAAATCTGGAAGACGCACTGGAGGCGCTGCTGGGCGCGATCTGGCTGGATGGCGGACTGAAGGCGGCGCGGAAATTTTTTGAGCGCAATATTTTCCAACGGTTCCACAGAGCTCACCGCAGGTGTTTGGAAAATGGGTTACCGGTGATGGAAAATCCGAAAGGGATGCTTCAGGAATACGCCCAGAAAAAGGGCTATGCGGTTCCCGAGTACAAGATTCTCGACGCGAGCGGGCCGGATCACGCCCGCCATTATCTGGTCGAAGTCACCGTCTCAACCTATGCCTACCGCGGCGAAGGCTCCAGCCGCCGAGAGGCCGAAAAATCCGCCGCCCAAAAAGCGGTGCAAAGTATGATTTAGTCGGCAGGATACCGAACAGGAGGCCGTTTATTGACGGATTACCTCAAGCACGTTTGAGCGAGCAGCAGCTTTAGGCCATTGGGTGCTCTTACCTTGGGATATTACAACGGCTGGATTAGCAAAGGCTCTGACTTCATATTTTTTCCCGATGTGTTGTCCTGACTCCCCAAAATATACAACGACTTTCCATGAACCATCTTCTTTTACTGTAACTGGAGCCTGAATCCAGAAGTCGAATGTTTCTACTGGATGTATAACCACCCATACGTCGGCATTCTGATCTGAGACCATTCCGGTAATCTCTTGCCGAAAATCGACCTTGGCTTCGTCCTTGGGAGACGAAATCAATATGCTAAGATTGTCGACCGCCTCCACGCTGCTTAATGATAACAACAGAATACACCCGAATAACGCTTTCACGTTCATCTCATACCTCCTATTTTACGCGTTTTACCGTAATATATTGCGATAGTTGCGATCCTGCCGGGGTTCTCGTAAGGATCCCTTCCGGTAGAAGTACAGCACTTGCCAATACGACAATCGTAAACCTTTCTCCGACTCCGACAGAACCACTTCCAAAGCACGCCCGTCCTGTACCGGTACCGTTATTTGCCACTTGCAGTGGGCCATCGACGATCCATCGATTCGGGGATTGCATTGGAATTACCACAATATAGTGATGCAACTCAGAGTGGACGCTATGGAACTGAACAATGGCGGTTTCTTCAACTTCCCCATTTTGCGTGGGCTGCAAGATGACTATATCTGCGGAAGAGGGTTTCGGATGTGATGTAATATCGGGTGAGCGAGAGGTGTGGATCGATGATGGAAGGAAGAGTAAGTACGTCAAAATTATGACGAACAGTATTCCTGAGTAGCCTATCCACAGAATCGTTGATTGTCGCATCACTGGCGGGCATTGACGAATTATCTCAGTGATGGACAGAGGTCGCTTGATGTCGGGCGGACGGGAGAATCTGGCCGACGGTTGAAGAAGATACCCCAGAAATACGACGACCAATATTCCTGCACAGGCAATCCATAGAAAAACTAACAGGCGAACCCACAGCGGACACGGACTCAAAACCGAAAGCAGCGCGGGGATAATCTTCATCAACATGTCTGTCATCGTCAGCTCCTGTGAACAGTGTTATTGAACAGATTTCGAGTTCGTTATTTTATAATCCGAGAGGGCTTCTAATTTCCAGCACGTTTCAATAGATCACGTTCGGTTTTAGTGAGGGTGTGCATGCCGTGCTGCGCGGCCTTATCTAAAATCCGGTCAATTTCGGCGCGGCTGACAGGCGGTTTTTCTTTCGGTCTGAATTTGTTTTTGAGTTTATACAGGACATCGGGCCGCGCTATGACGGTGGCGTAGATATAACCGGCGATGCCGCCGCTGACATGGGCGGCGTTGGCGATGTGCCCGCCGGGTCCAGTGAGTACGTGCATGAATTCGTAGGCGCCGATGAGCAGGACGAAGATCCAGGCTTTGATGGGAAAGAAGGGCAGGAAGATGAGGATGAGTTCGCGGTTGGGGTAGAGCGCGGCGTAGGCGCCGAGAATACCGAAGACGGCGCCGGAGGCACCGACACAGGCGCCGTAGGGCGAAAGGAGCGACCAGCCGAGTCCGCCGAGGATGCCGCTGAGAAAATAGAGGGCGAAAAAGCGGTTGGTGCCGAGTGCGCGTTCGGTATCGGGGCCGAGGAAGTAAAGGCCGAGCATGTTGGAGAACAGGTGCCAGAAGCCCTGATGGATGAAGAGATAGGTGACGAGCTGCCAAATGCTGAAGGTTGTCCACCAGTCGGCCCGCAAGGCTCCAAAGGCGCTGAGCGGGAAGTGGAAGATGTGTTCGATAACATAGGCGGCGACGTTGGCAACGATTAACATCTGTACGCCGAAGGTCATTTCGTTCGGGTTTCCGTAAATATCCTGTGTTGCAGTTCTCATAGGCGGGAGATCATAGCCGATTTTTAATGGATTGCAAAAGCGTACGCTTTGGATTAGTTTCGCCCATCAATTTCACAGCTTCGGAAGAAAAAAATGGCAGATATTTTTGTTAGACCCTACGATCAGCAGCGCCGGCCGCCGACGCGCCTAATTGTGACAGCACTGGTGGTTTTGGCGATAACCGCTGCAGTGACAGGTCTTTGGATATGGTTCGACAGCCGTCCGGCCAAAGCGCCAGCGGCGAAGCCGGCTGTTCAGGAAAAACGGGCAGCTGAACCCGTTAAAGCACAAGCCCCGGCCGTTCCAAATGGCGATTCCCAGGCCCAGCAGCTTTTCACCCGCGCTCAGAGCCTTATTACGGCTGGCAAACTGGAACAGGCGAGCGATCTGCTGGACGAAGTGATCACAACGGCGGCCGATGAAAACCTCAAAAATAACGCCTTGCGTGTCCAGGGTCGGATGAATGTTCAGCTTTTTCTTTCTTCGACGCCGACGTCCTGGAAGAAAATTTATGTGATTCAGCCTGGTGATTCGCTTGACCGGATTGCCCGGCAGAATAAAACGACGATCGAACTGATCCGTAAGATGAATGATATTGAAGGAAATCTGATTTACCCCGGACGCCGTCTGCTTCTTCCCGCGTCGCCGTTTGTTGTGAAAGTGGATAAATCTGACCGGACGCTTGATTTGACCATGAACGGGAAACTGTTTAAACGGTATATCGTCGGGGTGGGCATGAACGGTAAGACGCCGACCGGTACATTCCTCACCGTTGTGCATCAGACCAATCCTGACTGGACGCCGCCGGGCGGCGGCATTATTCCGTTCGGTGATCCAAAGAACATTCTGGGCACCCGCTGGATGTCAATTCAGGACGCGACCCGTCCGGATATTAAAGGATTCGGCATTCACGGTACTCCGTTACGCGACAGTATCGGTGCCGAAACCAGCAACGGCTGTGTCCGTATGCTGAACGAAGATGTCGAGGAGCTTTACCTGCTGATTCCGCGCGGAACAGAAGTCAGCATCAGCGAATAACAGGTGCCGTCCTGCGGAACGGCGGAATATTGGAATAACGGAGTAGTGGAATAATGGGTGTTGCAGAAACCATAAAACGGCCGGGTGTGCCGGAAGTGAAGTGTCCTGCTGTTTTGTTCACCGCAATATTCCGGTAATCCATCAATCCATAACCCCATGGAGTAATTTATGCCTCCTTTTACACTGCCTTTTGAAAAACCGGTGCTTGAGCTTGAGAAAAAACTGCACGAACTCGAGAGATTCAGCAAGAATCAGGATATTGATGTCTCGCATGAGGTCGACCGGATGAGAGAAAAGATCGAAGCCACGCGTGCGCAAATCTACACCAACCTGACCGCATGGCAGAAGGTTCAGGTGGCTCGCCATCCCGAGCGGCCCTACACGCTGGACTACATTAAAAACATGACCACCGACTTTGTTGAAATTCACGGTGACCGCATTCATGCCGACGACCGCGCCATCATCGGCGGCTTTGCCAAAATCGACGGACAGAAGGTGATGATTATCGGCTCGCAGAAAGGACGCGACACGAAGAGCAATCTCGAATGCAATTTCGGCTGTGCGTATCCGGAGGGCTACCGCAAGGCCCTGCGCCTGATGAAAATGGCGGACAAATTCAACGTGCCGATTATCACGCTGATTGACACCCCCGGAGCATTCCCCGGTCTTGAATCCGAAGAGCGGCACATTGCCGAAGCGATTGCTGTCAACCTGCGCGAAATGTTTAATCTGCGTGTGCCGGTGATTGTAGCGATCATCGGCGAAGGCGGCTCGGGCGGCGCATTGGGTATCGGGATTGGCGACCGCATCCTGATTCTCGAACATGCCTACTATTCTGTGATTTCACCGGAAGGCTGCGCCGCGATTCTTTTCAAAGACCGCGCCTACGCCGATAAATCAGCCGAAGCACTTAAAATCACCGCGCAGCATCTGATCGAAAATAAACTGGCCGATGAGATTGTGCCCGAGCCGAAGGGCGGGGCGCATACCGATCCAAAAGCCGCCGCCGAAAACCTCAAGGCCGTTATTCTGCGCAATCTGGCGGAACTGAAAGAAAAATCTTCTGAAGACCTCATGAACGCCCGCTATGACAAATTCCGCGTCATGGGTGTTTTCCAGGAATAAGTTCCAACCCTTGGAAAATTTTTGGTTTATTTTTCCAAGCCTTGGAATTCTGCCTGAGCGTAGCCGTCGAAAGGCTTGGAGCTCGCGGAATTTTCGTGTTAGAACCGGACGCTTATGAAAAAAAATAATTCCAATGAGCTCTATAAACAGTTGTTGGTCTTTGTCCGGCCTTACATCGCCCGGCTGGCGGTCGGGGTGTTTTGCGGTGTTCTGTATGGCGGGGCGACGTTCGGTATGCTGGTGGCGCTACGCTGGGCGCTGGGCGGAATTTCCGGTGAAGCGCTGAGTCTGCACGGCGGGTTTTCTTCGCTGGGTTCACCGGAAGGAACCGCGGGCGGAATGGGTCTTCATCGGTTGCTGCTGACAGTTTCTATTCTTCCGCTGGTTGCGGTTCTTCAGGGGGTCCTCTTTTTTGCAGGGAAATATCTGGTGGAATGGGTCGGAAACCGGGTTGTGATGGATCTTCGCCGCCGGCTTTTTGAGCATATCCATACTCTGCCAATGCAGTTTTTTACAACGAACCGGGTCGGGGAATTGATTTCACGTCTGACTAGCGACACGTCACTTTTGACTCAGCTGGTTTCAAACGTCATTGGCGATGTCATCCGTGAACCCTTTACGCTGATTGGATGTATCGCCGCGATGATTTATCTGGACTGGCGTCTGGCTCTTTTGGCGCTGGTTGTTTTCCCGATTTGTATTTTTCCGGTGGCGGTGCTGGGTCGCCGGGTTCGGAAGGCTTCCAAGGGCGGACAGGAAGGAATGGGCGATATGCTGTCCGTTGTGCAAGAGTCGATCGGTGGAGCCGTGGTGGTCAAAGCGTTCCAGATGGAGAAGGAGGAGACCGACCGTTTCAGCGTGTTCAATCTGCGGGTTTTTAAAATGCTGATGCGTCAGACCCGTTCGAACTCCCTGACCGATCCGGTGGTTGTATTTCTATCCTCCATCGGCCTTTCCGTGGTGGTGGTCTATGCGTATCTCAACGACATGTCGCTGGCTTTGCTGATTACCTTTGCCGGGGCGATGGTGCAGATGTACAAACCGGCCAAGAAGCTCAGTCAGCTGCATATGCGTATTCAGAAAGCCACTCCGGGAGCCGAGCGCATTTTTGAAATTCTGAATATTCATAACACGATTGATGACCGTCCGGATGCTGTTCCATTTGCCGGACGGCTGGAATCCATCGATTTCAAGAATGTCAGCTTTGCCTATGATCAGAAGAAGATCCTCAATGGAGTGAACCTCACTGTCCGTGCCGGACAGTGCACTGCCTTTGTCGGCAGTTCCGGAGCAGGAAAAACAACGCTGGTGAACCTGATCCCGCGTTTCTTCGATGTCACCGGCGGACGGATCGAGTTTAACGGCAGGGATCTGCGGGCCTATACCGTCCATTCTCTCCGGGAGCAGATCGGCGTGGTGACGCAGCAGACCGTTTTGTTCAACCGTAGCGTGGCCGATAATATTTCGTATGGCAGCCGCAATGCGACGCGCGAACAGATCGAAGATGCAGCGCGCCGGGCGAATGCTCATAAATTTATTATGGAGATGGAAAACGGCTATGACACCGTCATCGGTGAACGCGGCTCACTGCTCTCCGGCGGGATGGCCCAGCGTTTGGCCATCGCCCGTGCGCTGCTCAAAAACCCTCCCATTTTGATTCTGGATGAAGCGACCAGCGCCCTGGATACCGAGTCGGAACGGCTGGTACAAGGGGCGCTTGATGAATTGATGAAAGACCGCACGGTATTTGTCATCGCTCACCGGCTTTCCACCATTCAGCATGCCGATCAGATTGTGGTGCTCGATCAGGGAAAAATTGTCGAGCAGGGGACCCATGACGAACTGCTCGCTCACGGGGGAAGTTATAAATATTTCTATGACATCCAGTTCGCAGATAAATCATGAATCGGGTTGAATCGGTCTGCATCACCTGCGGTCATTTTTTTATTTTTTACAACGATTCTCGATGTTTGTTTGCTGAATCGTGCTGATAAATTCTAATCTATTTTTCTTCATTGAGTCGATAAACCGTTGTTTTTTATCTTGATAGTTGTTTTTTATACAACTATGTTGCGTCAAATGAGCATAGATGTAAACAGGCTTGAACCGATTATCGACTCGCTTCGAATGAAGGAGCTACTGGGTGATTTAAGCGATAAGCGCGGAAAAATCGCCCGGATGATTTCTTCCGGCGAGCTGATTTCGTTACGCCGCGGGTTGTATGCAACACGTCGCGATGTCCATCCGTATTGTCTGGCTGCGAGCATCTACGGCCCTTCGTATATCAGCTATGAAACGGCGCTTTCTTATCAAGGGCTGATTCCAGAGGCGGTTTATGAAATTACTTCTGCCACGCTCAAGCGTCCGAAGGAGTTCGAAAATATTTTTGGACGGTTTCGGTATCATACTGTCCCGAGAAAGGCCTATCCCTTGGGAATTGAACGGATAACGGAATCGGACATTTCGTTTTTGATTGCATCGCCGACAAAGGCTCTGTGTGATCGGATTGCACTTGAGCCCGGAATGCGGTCGATGTCGGATGTTCGGCGATGGGCGGCGCTTATGCGATTGAACGGAAAGGTGGAGATCGATTCAGCAGTTCTTGATGAATGTGCAAAAAACTACAATCGCCCCTCCGTGCGCCTTCTGCAACGCATCGTAGAAAAGACGGGAGGGGGTTTGTCATGAACAAAGCACTTGAGGAGTTATTACGTCCTTACAACCCTCTTACACCGCTCGACTGGAATCACGCCATTCGGGAAGTCGTTCAGGAAATCGCTCTGGTCGGATTCTGGCGCAGTGGTTTTTTTGAACATGCCGCATTTTATGGAGGAACGGCCTTGAGGATTTTCCATGGGCTTAACCGTTTTTCGGAAGACCTCGATTTTTCACTAATTCGTGAGCAGGACCCGCTGCGTCTTCCGGCGGCGTTTTCAGCCGTCGAAACCGAGATGGCCGCATGGGGATTCTCGTTTGAAGCTGAATCGAAGTCTTCTGGTGAGCGGACAGGCATTGAATCGGCATTCCTGAAGGGAAACACCCGCATCAATCTGCTGAGCATCGGGGTTCCGGATGAGTTAAGCCGGCACTTCCCGCACAACCAGAAATTTACGATTAAGCTGGAGCTCGACACAACGCCTCCGCCTTTTGCAATAACGGAGGTCAAAACCCGTCTTCTGCCGACTCCGTTTCAGGTGCGGCTGTACGATCTCCCAAGTCTGTTTGCAGGGAAGCTGCATGCCCTGCTGTTCAGGGACTGGAAGAGCCGGGTCAAAGGGAGGGATTTTTATGACTTTATCTGGTACATCAGCCACGATGTGCCCGTCAACCTGCCGCATCTTGAAGCGCGGATTGTACAGAGCGGAAACCGTCAGCCCGGAAGATTGGATCTTGACGCTGTACAGACCCTCCTTAGACAGCGGATTGAGAGCGTCGATATCCGGGCTGCCGCCGAAGAAGTCCGTCCGTTTCTGCGTGACTCGCGCGAGCTTGCGCTGTGGTCCGAAGATTTCTTTATCGACGGGGCTGCCAAACTGAAAGAAAGCAGGAGTTGAGTTGCGCCCGTTGGCGCTGTAGGTTTCAAAAAATGACGATTTCGCCAGAAATTAACGGAATCGGAGTAAACGGGTTCGTTTGGTTCA
>JBAYVX010000057.1:0-9405 GCA_041674365.1 Kiritimatiellales bacterium
AATGGTTGGAAGAAAAGGTTCCAAGGTTTGGAAGTCTGATCCCTGAATCCTGACCCCTGAGCTCTGTCTATGCGGCGCGGAGGGTTTCGACGGCGGTTTTGCGGACGTGCGGCGGCAGGTCGAACTGGTAGGCCACAAATTTTTCCAGCACGCGCTCGATCTGCGCGAGATGCGCCGGATTAAAACGGGCGGCTAGTATTCCTTCGGGAGTTTCCGCCTGCTGCCACGTTTTGAGCAACTCGACGGATTCGGGCGCGAGTGGCGAGGCGGGAATCCGGTGCTCGCGCGCGTAGCCCGGATCAATCACACCGCCGTGTTCGGCGGAAAAACGGTAAACGTTTCGCTCGGTGTCGTTGAGCTGTAAAAGCTGTCCCTGTAATTCAGCAAATTTCAGATCGAACCAGACGAGAAACACAGGGTGCCTTCCGTACTCTTCAGCGTAACCGAGCATCTCCTCGAAGAACTCAAAACGACCCGGTTCATGTCCGTGACGCGGCGTGGTTTTGGCGAAGAGCGCGGAGATATAGCCGGCAGCGGCGCAAGCGCGCCAGTCGGTTCGGAAGCTGTTCCGTGCGTGGAGCATTGAGCATTCTTTGGCAATGTGCGCGCCGCGTTCGGTGCGGTCATAGAAGAGCAATTCGCTGGTGGAAAAAAAGTCGTATTGTCCGCGGAAGAGACTGTTTTTGCGCTGGTCGCCTTTGATGGTTGTCGAGAGCTTTCCGTAGTGTGCAGTGAGCCAGGTGACGATGCGCGAGGTGTTCGAGACATCCGTCCAGTAGAGCGGAATGGCTGACGTTTTGACAATCATGATTAACCCGGATGGTGCATGCCGAGGAGCAGGAAGGTGACGCCGTAGTAAATCAGCAGGGCGAAAATATCGTTGGAGGCGCTGACAAACGGACCGGAGGCAACGGCGGGGTCGATTTTGAAACGATTCAATACAAGCGGAACAAAAGCTCCGAAAATAGCGGCAAATATCATAGCGCTGAAAAGCGACAGCCCGACCGTAAGGGCGAGGAAGGCGGGTGGAAAGGCCGTTGCGTTTTGACCGATAATAAAGCGCGCCCATCCGCCAATTACGGCGCCGCAGATCACGCCCATCATCATGCCGGTGGCCATCTCGCGGAACAGCAGACGGTACAGTTTTTTTTCGTTGAACGAGCCGATGGCCAACCCGCGGATGATCAGGGTGGAAGACTGAATGCCGGTATTTCCGCCCATTCCCATGACAATCGGGACGAAGAAGCTGAGTGCCAGAACTTCGAGGGTTGAGATGCGGTGCATAAAGGCTTTGAGAATTGCGCTGGTAACAAATCCGGTGGCCAGCGTGATTAGCAGCCACGGCAGGCGGGCGCGGCAGGCCTGCAGCGGTGAAGAGTATTCCAGTTCCTCTTCGGTCGAACCGGCCAGTTTAAAAATATCTTCCGAGGCTTCTTCTTCCAGAACATCGACCATATCGTCAATGGTAATTCGTCCGACCAGCCGATCCTGATTATCCAGTACCGGCAGGGAGTTGAGGTCATACTTTGACATCATCTGCGCCGCCTCTTCCTGGTCGGTGCCGGTATGTGCGGCGAACGGGACGGACTCTGTCAATTCACTGAGCGGCTTTTGGCGGTTCTCTGTTTTGAGCAGAATCCAGAGACCTACGCTGCCGATCAAATGTTCATTTGCATCCACAACGTAAGCTGAATACACCGGCTCATCCGTGTCCATCCGTCCAATATGATCCAGCGCCTGTTGTGCCGTCTGCGTACCGTGCAGGGCGACAAAATCGGTATTCATAATACCGCCGGCAGTATCCTCGTCGTAGCGCAGCAACTCGCGGACTTCTTCGGAGTCCTCTTTTTCCATCAGGTCGAGGACTTCGGCGGTTTTTTTGTCTTCGTGTTCGCCGAGCAGGTCGGCGGCATCATCCGGTGCCATTTCGTCAACAATGTCAAAAATCTCTTTGGCGCTCAGATCTTCGAGCAGTTCTGCTTCGGTGGAATCGGCCATTTCCGACAGCACATCGGCCTTCAGCTCGTCCGAAAGCATGTCGAAAATACGCGGCTGATCATCGACGGGAGAATGCTCAATAATATCGGCGATATCCGCCGGATGCAGCTTCGCCAGCAACTCCGGAAGCTCCGCCCATAGCTGGTTGCGGATGCTGTACTGAATTGGATCTTTGATGGTGCTGTCCATGATTTTCCCGGCAATAAGGGCAGTTCGGGACGCATCCTAGCCTCAACCTCTCCGGAGTCCAAGCCTCTTTCCAAAACATTGAACCGGTGGCTGCCTTTGACACATTGAGGTGTACTTTTTTCTGAGAGAATGTTTGTGTAGCCGGCTGTTTTACAAAATACAAGGAGCCCGGATGAAAGTAACTGTCAACGGAGAAACAATTCCTCAAGAAATGATCCAGCAGGAAGTTCAGCGCTACCGGCAGCAGAACCTCGGAACCAACGAAAAAGAGGCCTTTGAGGCGGTCAGCCGCAATATGATTGAATGGGCGCTGATCCGTCAGAACGCCGAGAAAAGAGGGGTTTCTGTCAGTCCGGAAGAAATCGAAGAGGGGTTTGAGCAGCTTTGCCGAAGCCACGGAGGCAAGGAGCAGTTTTTTCAGCGCTTCAGCTTGACCGAGGAGAACACGACCGACATCAAACGCGACGTCGAACGCAACCGGCGGATCACCAAATTTCTCGACGGGCTTTCAAAAGATGCTCCGACACCGTCAGAAGAAGCGGTCGCCGCCTTCTATGAAAAAAACCGACAGAACTTTATGCATCCCGAAAAGGTGCACGCCGCGCACATCGTAAAGCATCCGCAAGGAGAACCCGCCGAGCGGGAAGCCGCCGCCGCGCTGACCGCAACCCGCGGCCGCCTGCTGGCCGGCGAGGACTTCATGACCGTGGCAAATGAAACGTCTGAATGCCACGACACCGCGCCCGATCTCGGCGAATTTGCGCGCGGACAGATGGTGCCGGAGTTTGAGCTGGTCGTCTTTTCCATGAACGTCGGCGAAATTTCCCCGGTATTCAAAAGCCAGTTTGGGTTGCATATCGCAACGGTTCTCGGGAAAACCGAGTCGAAGCCCATGAATCTCGACGAATGCCGATGCCGGATTGAGGAACAGCTTTCGCATGATGCCAAAAACGATGCTATTGCCGCATGGGTGGATGCCGAAAAGGAGCGGGCCGAAATCCAGATCACCGACGAATAATAGGGTGTACATTTTCGCCCAATAGTGGTTTTTTCTGCGCATGCTACTGAACAAAACCATACGGCTCTTTCTGGACAGCATCGGACGGCGCGAGGAATACGAGTTTTACCTCAACAAATTCCAGGCCGCCGGAACCGACTGCTTCGCGCTGCTCATTCCCGACCTCGAAAGTCTGGAGCAGGGGGCCGAGGCGCTCGCCTTTGATCTGCACTTTCTGCTCAAACTCGGCTTAAAGCCCGCCGTGGTTCTGTGCGGCTCCGATGCCGAAGCGCAGTGGAACCTTCTCAAAAACAATCCGCTCTTCGAACGGACGGTTTTTCCAAACCTTGGGAAAAACGAAAACTGCGTGCCCGTTTTCGTCGAAGAAAAATTCCAATGTTTGGAAAGTTTGCTCCAAAAAGTTCCAACCATTGGAAAGAGAGTTCACTTCATCCGCGCTGCGGGCGGGCTCAGCACGGAATATGTTTACGTCCAGAACCCGCCGGCGGAACTCCAGCCTGAAGACCGGGCTTTGATCGAAATTGCCGCTGCGCTTCTCGAAGCGCGGCCCGGCACCCATATCTCCGTCACCTCGCCGATCAACCTGCTCAAAGAAATCTTCACCGTCAAAGGGGCGGGCACCGTCTTCCGGCGCGGCTCCACCATCTGCACCGGCGAAGCCGACTCCGAAAAGCTGCTGGCGCTGCTCGAAGAAAGCTTTAAGCGGAAACCCAGAGAGGGCGTCCTTGCCGACGTTACAGAGACCTATTTTGAGGAAAACTATCGTGGCGCGGCGCTGCTCGAACAGCAGCCGGAAGGCCTTTACCTCTCTAAATTCGCCGTCGGCTCCGAAGCGCGCGGTGAGGGGTTGGCGCAGGAATTATGGGACGAAGTCTGTAAAAATCATTCCGCCTTTTTCTGGCGGTCGCGTAAGGGCAACCCGGTCAATCAGTGGTACGACCGGCACGCCGACGGACGGCACGCCACGGACGGATGGGTTGTTTTCTGGCGAGGCATGGATGCTGACGCTATTCCGGGTCTGATCGCTTTCTGTATTTTCCGGCCCGCCGATTTTATATGATGCCCCGGCATTGCGGGTTAGAAATGTTATTCTTTTAAATTGTTTTTATGTAAGGATTTCCCTTACAAAAAGAACATCGTAACCCTGACGTTTGTATCCTATAAAACACAGGTATTATCCTGTGGTTATGAAAGTGCTCGTTGCAGATGACTCGCAACCGATCCGCGAACGGCTGGTCGAACGGCTTTCGTGTTTGCCGGATGTGCAGATCGCCGAGGCGGTGGACACACCCGATGCACTCCGGCAAACTGCAACGTTTATGCCGGATGTGGCAGTGCTGGATATCCGCATGCCGGGTGGGGGCGGCCTCAAAGCGCTAAGCGAAATTAAAAAACTTAAGCCCGATACGACGGTCATTATTATGACCAACTATCCTTACGCGCAATACCGCCGCAAGTGCCTGGAGACGGGGGCTGATTTCTTTTTTGATAAATCATCTGAGTTTGAACAGGTGGCGGAAACGATCCGTCAGCTGATGCAGTCCGTGAATGTGGGGGAAGTGGCGTTCCGTGCGGTAGCGACGCAATTGGTTGTTGCGAAAGAGGAACTGGAAAAGGCGGCGCAGCGCCGGAATGATATGAGCATTCTGAACCTGTTGCACAAGCCGGCCCGGGACATTACCGATCAGGCCTATGTCATGTGGGAAAAAACGTTTGATGCCATGCCCGATCTGCTTGCAATTTTTGATGCAGATCACCGGATTATCCGTGTGAATAAAGCCCTGTCCGACCGGTTGGGCATTCCTGCAGCAGAACTGAGCGGGAAAAAATGTTTTGAGTATATACACGGAACCCACCATCCACCGGATGGCTGTCCGCATCAAGCCATGCTTCAAGACGGCCAGGAGCATACGGCAGAATTGTACGAAGAACGCTTGGGCGGCTGGTTTACGATCTGTGTTTCTCCGATATATGGGAACGGGAAGCTGATCGGAGCTGTTCATGTTGCGCATGACATTACCCGCCGGAAACAGGCTGAAATGGCTGTCCGTCACGCCCTTGATATCGCTGAAGAGGCCAACTGTACTAAAACGCAGTTTCTGGCCAACATGAGCCATGAATTGCGTACGCCGCTTAACGCGATTATCGGCTTCACCGAATTGCTTGAAGATTCAACTCTGGATGACGAACAGCGCGATTATGTCCGGATGATTGGTGCCAGCGGTGAAAACCTGCTGTCCATTATTGCAGATCTGCTTGATTTTTCCAAAATTGAGATGGGAAAACTGGAAATTAAAAAGGAATCGTTTTGCATTCGCAATGCGATCGAAGAATTGATGCTTCCGCTTTCAGCGGCGGCAGCGGAAAAGAGGCTGGAACTCTCGGCAACGGTTGCTGAAAACGTTCCGGGAATGATAGGCGGCGATGTAAGCCGTCTGCGGCAGGTGCTGATCAATCTGCTTAATAATGCGATTAAGTTCACAGATAAAGGATTTGTAAAACTGACGGTTCGAAGCCGGAGTGTACCGTCCGGAAGCCGGCGAATCGAATTTACGGTCGAAGACAGTGGCGCGGGCATGGAAGCTTCCATCCTGAAGCGGATTTTCCAGCCCTTCCAACTGGGCGATAATTCAAGTACCCGAGAGCACGGTGGAGCCGGCCTGGGGTTGGCAATTTCCAAAAAACTGGTCGAAATAATGGGTGGCGCCATTCACGTAGAAAGCTGTGAAGGGAAGGGATCCGTTTTCAAATTTCACATCGTCAATCAAGTTGAACCGGAAATCCATGTGCCAGTCGGCAAAGTCCGCGAAAAATGGCAGGGGCGGTGCATTTGTGTATGGACCGACGATCCGGCGGATATGCGTACCGCTGAGCATCTTTTGGAGCGCTGCGGATCTGTGCCCCGCTATAAAGTGAACACAGAAGAAATCAAAAACTCTCTGACCAGTGAACTGCCGGCGGATGTGGTGCTTTGTAATCTCGACCTGCCCGGCCTCGCAGAAAAGCTTCCCGAATTTCGCAAAGTCCGTCCGGATATTCCCTGGATTGCATTTTCAAATTGGAATGAACCGCTGAATAAGCAGATAAAAAGCTGTTTTGTTGCATTTATTGACCGGCCGCTCAAACCGGATCATCTGTATAAAGCCTTGGCAAAGCTTGCCGCAGACATGCCGGGAATTCTATAAAAAGGGCAGCGCTGGAAAATGACAGATCGTCACAATATTCTTAAAAGGACATCTGTTAGCGGTGCGGTCGGCGTCCTGTTTATTGCGGCGATGGGGCTGTTGAGTTACTTCTCCGGCTTGCGGGTTCTTGGCAGCATCCGGGGTGATTATATTCCGATGGCACCGGCAACTTCCATAAGCTTTATTCTTTTGGCGCTGATCCTTTTAACATTGGTTTTTAAACCTCCGGCGAAGACCGGTTTGTTCATATGTTTTTCGGTCGCATTTTTTGTATCTCTCTTCGGATTTCTGGAAGGTCTGGAACACTTTGCAGGGAAAGATCTGAGCTGTGAAGACCTGTTGATTCCTGTTGCAGGAAATCTCGCCGAAATCCCGATTGGCCGGATGTCTCCGTTAACCGGGCTCGGGTTTTTTGTGTCAGGATTCGTTGTGTTGGTGTTTCTTCTGCAAAACAAAAACTCCTCACATTTTGCTTTTTCTGGGCATCTGGCCGGAACGCTGGGCAGTCTGACGTTTCTTGCCGGATCTGTTTTCGCTCTGGCGTATCTGTATGGACATCCGCTCCTGTATGGGCACGGAACAACAATTCCGATGGCGCTGACTACCGCGATTGGGTTCATGTTGCTGGGGGGCGCGCTCATGGGAACGGCGGGAAGGTGCACATTCCCCCTGAATGCGCTGACAGGGAGTTCCACCCGGGCGCATTTACTCCGGTTCATTCTTCCGCTTTCGACGCTTTCTGTTGTCGTCAGCGGATGGATCATTCTTCGTACAGAACATATTCAGCAAATAAATCCGGCGCTGGTATCCGCTGTACTGATCGGCTTAATCGCTGTTGTGTCCGGATTTTTGGCAATGCGGGCATCTCGTCATATAGGAAACCAGATTGACGCAGATAACGTTGCGATTCAACAGGCTGCTGAAGCGTTGCAAAAAAGCTCTGAACGGTTTCAGCGCGCAATCATGGATGCGCCGTTTCCCGCCATGATTTACGCCGAGGACGGCGAGGTTCTGACAGTCAATAACGCGTGGACAATATTCAGCGGGTACACCGTTGAAGATATCCCCCGGATAACCGACTGGCATCTGAAGGCCGGCAGCGAACCCGGTACGCCCGGTTGCGCCCTCATAGACAATCTCTACGAAAAAAACACTTCGCAGCACAAAGGCGAAATTGCTGTCCGGGCGCGCAGCGGCGAACCCCGTTTTTGGGATGTTTACCTCTCTCCGCTGGGCCGGGACGACAACAACCGCAGGCTTGTCTTAAATATGGCTGTGGATATCACCGACCGTAAACAGATGGAAAATAAAATTGCCCAGATGGCCCGCTTTCCCGGGGAAAACCCCAATCCGGTCATGCGTTTTTCAGCAGACGGAACCGTTCTTTATGCCAACGAGGCGAGCGAACGCCTGCTGCCGTATTTGAAACAGCGGGACGGAAAGATCCTGCCGGGGAACTTTGATATTTCTTTTGCTGAAATTCTGTCTTCCGGGAAGGCTCTTCCGCAGGAAATAGACTGCGGAGAAATTACCTATGCGCTGACGCTTGCGCCGCTGTCCGACGAAGGGCTCCTGAATCTTTATGCAATGGATATCTCCATCCGAAAACAGGCGGAAAAAAAGCTGGCCGAACTCACAGAAAATCTGCGGGTTTCCAACCGTGATCTGGAGCAGTTCGCCTACATTGCCTCGCACGATCTGCAGGAACCGTTACGCATGATCGCCAACTATATGCAGCTCATCGAACGGCGCTATAAAGACAAGCTGGATGAAGATGCCCGCGACTTTATCAATTATGCTGTTGACGGCGCCGTGCGCATGCAGCAGTTGATCGACTCCCTGCTCGAATATTCCCGCCTTCAGACCCGCAAGCGTCCGTTTGAACCCGTTGATCTGAATCAGGTTCTTCAGCGGGTTTTGCGTGATCTGGAGGGGCGGATCCTTGAAGCCGGGGTACAGGTTACCGCAGATCCTCTTCCACACGTTATTGGCGATGCCCTGCAACTCGGTCTTGTTTTTCAGAACCTCATTAGTAACGCGCTTAAATTCCGCAGCGAAAAATCCCCGGAGGTGCACATTGCCGCTGAAGAATTTTCCAAACATTGGAAAGTCACCGTAAGCGACAACGGCATCGGTATTGAACCGGAGCATCAGGAGCGGATCTTTAACATTTTTCACCGCCTGCACAGCCGGATGGACTACCCCGGAACCGGAATCGGATTGGCAATTTGCAGACGAATTATTGAGAGACATGGCGGCGAAACCGGTGTAGAGTCCGTCCTCAAAAAGGGAAGCACATTCTGGTTTACCCTTCCTAAGAAAGGAGAAAAGTAGTCATGGCTACATACAGGGCGATTGAAATTCTGCTGGTCGAGGACAATCCCGGTGACGTTCGCCTTACGCAGGAGGCTCTTAAGGAAAATAAAATCCGCAACTGCCTGCATGTGGCCAAAGACGGAATTGAAGCCATGAAGTTTCTCCGTAAGATGAACGGACACGGCGGAGCTCCCCGCCCCGACCTGATTCTTCTCGATCTGAATCTGCCTAAAAAAGACGGCCGCGAAGTGCTGACCGAAATCAAAACGGATGAAACTCTGCGATCCATTCCTGTGGTCATTCTTACCACCTCCGATGCGGAAGACGATGTTGCCAAAGCCTATCAGCAGTATGCCAACTGCTATGTCCGCAAACCGATCGACCTCAACCGCTTCATCGAAGTGGTCAAAATCATCCAGAACTTCTGGCTTTCCATCGTCGAGCTTCCGCCTAACGGTTGATCCGTTTTTCCACCCGAGGCGAGCCGACCATCGGGAGACGGGCTTTGCCAATGCAAAGCAATGACACGAAGTGGAGTGGCAACCCGAGAGAGGCTGGAGTTATTGCGACAGCAACGGAACGAAGTGAGGCGGCAATCCCTGGAAAAAACAATCAGACCGCGCGCGCAATCCACTCTAAAAACGACGGATTGCCGCCTTCGATCGGCAGAACAACAATGCAGGGGCATTCGTAGGAGTG
>JBAYVX010000058.1:0-9304 GCA_041674365.1 Kiritimatiellales bacterium
CAGCTCTGGATCCCGTCACAGGCCGACTGCAATAAAGCTTTTCAGGAGTTTGTGCAGGGTGTTCAAAGCGGACAGATTTCCGCCGGTTCTGATGTCAAGATAGACGGCGGAAAAGTGCAGGTGCAGGGTGTCGGCGGCGTTATGCAGATCAACGGTATTCTCTGCAAACAGATTTTTGACCACAATCAGTACATTACTGAAACGAAGACTGACGAGTCTACCCGTCCGTCCGGCTTTGCAGTTGTTCCGGCTGATCCGGTTGGTCCGGACGGAAAGCTGCGTAAACGCGATTTTTATGTTGAGGAAAGTTACGTCATTCCGTGGATGTATCCCTATCTGACGCCGCACGGGCTCATCATGAAAATCAACAACGAGCCAACGGCTCTTACGCCGGAAATGGTCAAAAACGACCATGAATTCTGGGATTGGTATGTGGCGCGGCTCACGGGCGATTCAAAATTCCTGCGTGATGTCGTGGCCCGTAAAACCTTCTCCAAACTGCGCAGTGCCATCGCCGGACTCTATGCTGCGCGCGGCAACATGGCAGAAGCCGAATACGCCTTTAAGCAGGCTGTTGAACTCTATCCGCTCAGTCCGGAAGCTGTTTTCCGCCTGGCCGATCTTTACATGCGCGAGCATCGTCTGGACAAAGCCCACGAAGTGGTTTCTGATTTTTCTGCGCAGGATAACCATAATGAAAACGCTCAGGGGTTGCTCAAACAGATAGAGCAGTTTCAGCGGATGATGCAGCGTAAAGTCGATCTTGAAGCTACCTTGCGCGGCGGCAAGGGCGGTGATCTTGGAAAAGCATTCGAACTGATTCAAATCTACAACGCGATGCAGGAACAGGCTTCCATGCACAGGCTTGTCCAAGATATTCTGCGCGCCGGATTGCCGCCGGAAATCAGTCTTCAGCTCGCACAGTTGCTGGAGCAGATGAAGCAGTTCGATTTGGTCGAGCAGGTATTTGTTAAATATCTCGAGGCAAAACCGGACGATCTCCGCATTCAGGTCGAGCTGGCCGCTGTCCGGCAGACGCTGGGCCATACCGATCAGGCCTTGCAAACCATCAGGTCGGCGGTCGATAAGGGTGGTGAACCGATTCGGGCTGTCATCCGCAAAGATGTACGCTTCCGTCCGCTGTGGAACGATCCGCGCTTTCAGGCGCTTGTTCCGCCAAGTTCGTCACGTCTGCCGTTCGGTTCTGCGCCGCAACCCGGCGGACTCGGCGGTCTATCGTTTTAATCGTTTTCCAACCCTTGAAAAAAAGAGGCAACCGGTCTGGACAGTTTCCGATGATTGAAAAAAAAGTTCCAAGCATTGGAAACTTCTGCCATTTTTTCAGCTATGAACAGAAAGCCTGAAACACTCGCCTTGATTGCCGGACGTGCGGATTATCCGTTGCTGTTCGCTCAGGCCGCCCGGGCTCAGGGCGTTAAGCGTATTTTTGCCATTGCGTTTAAGGGGGAAACGTCTCGCGCAATCGAACAGGTTGCAGATGAAGTTGCCTGGCTGCATGTCGGAAGCCTCGGCGCGCTGCTCAATGCGCTCCGGAAAAGCGAAGCGGGGTACGCTGTTATGGCCGGGCAGATCAACCCGAAAAATCTATTCTGTGTCCGGATGGATAAAGCACTGATGGATCTGCTGAAGAACCTGCCGATGAAAAATGCCCACACGATCTTCGGCGGCATCACGGCCGAAGTTGAAAAAACCGGTATCCGGTTTTTGCCAGCCAGTTCCTTTATGCAGGATTATATGCCCGTTGCCGGAGTACTTACCCGGCGCGCGCCCGATGCGCGCGAGCTCAACGATATCGAAATCGGCCGCCGCGTCATCAAAGACACCAGTCACCTTGATATCGGTCAAACCGTTGTCGTCAAAGAAGGAATGGTTCTTGCCGTTGAGGCGTTCGAAGGCACCAATAAAGCCATCCGCCGCGGAGGAAAACTCGGGGGGCGCGGCATAGTCGTTGTTAAAGTTCCAAAGATTGGACATGACATGCGTTTTGATATTCCAATCATTGGAACCGGCACGCTCAAATCACTCAGAAAAGCCAAAGCTTCCTGTCTCGCCATCGAAGCAGGCGGTGCAATTCTTCTTCACAAAGATATGCTCATCGCGCAGGCTGACGCTATGAACCTTGCTCTCGTAGTTCTTGAAGTGCAAAGTTAGCCCATGAAATCACTTCTGGTTATAGCAGGCGAAGATTCGGGCGACATGCATGCGGCGGATGTGATCCGCGCGCTGAAAGAAACGCGCCCGGATGTGACCGTCTGGGGGATCGGTGGCGACAGACTCCGCGCTGAAGGAATGGAGCTGTTGCACGACACGCGCGAGATGGATGTTCTCGGCATCGCTGAAGTGCTCAAGCGCTACCCGTTTTTTAAGCGCACCTTCAACGAAGTGCTGGTCGAAGTCGACAAACGCAAGCCGGATGCTGCGCTACTGGTGGACTACCCCGGCTTTAATCTGCGCCTTGCTCGCGAGCTGAAAAAACGCGGTATCAAAGTGCTTTATTACATCTGCCCGCAAGTCTGGGCGTGGAACCGCGGGCGCATTCCGAAGATGGCGCAAATTATCGACCGGCTGATGGTAATTTTTCCGTTCGAGGTGGATGTGTTCAAGGACGTTGATCTAAAAGTTGATTTTGTCGGACATCCGATAGTTGACGAACTGCGCGAGTTCCGAATATTGGAACCGGAGCCGCTGCCGTGGAACGGCAAAAAGAAAATTGCACTGCTGCCCGGCAGCCGGAAGCAGGAAATCATGTATATTCTGCCGCGCCTGCTCGAAACCGCGCAGCTTCTTGAACAGTCGCGACCCGACGTTTCATTTTTAATTCCGGTTCCGGAACGCCGGCTTGCGCTGGTTGAATCGATTCTGCAGAAAACGAAAAAAGCGCCGCGCAACATTTCTATTGTAACAGGCCGTGCGCGCGAAGTTTTGAAGCAGGCCGATGCCGCGTTTGTTGCTTCCGGCACCGCAACGCTCGAGGCCGCGTTGCTGCGCTGTCCGACAGTACTGGTCTATCGCGGAAGTTTTGCCAACTATCTTTTTGCTCGTGCGCTGATCCGCGTTCCGTGGCTGGGTATAGCCAACATTGTTTTCGGAAAAGAAATTATGCCCGAACGGCTTCAGCAGCATATGCGGCCGATTGAGCTGGTTGCGACGATTGATCCGCTGATGAATGAAACGCCCGCGTGCGCGGCGATGCTCGAAAATTTCCAAACTTTGGAAAAAATGCTCGGCAACGGACGCCCCGCCGGCCGCGTTGCCGCCATTATTTCCGAAGAACTCGGCTGATTTTCCAAACTTAATGAATCCGGTAGAAGACGGCGTTCTATTTCCCGGTACATTTAAAATTGTTGATTAATATTCGCAACTCATTTATCATAAACAACTTAACAAATAATTTCTGTTTAAATTTCCCATACCTTTAAATGTATGGGGTATTGATTTTTATAAAGCATTAATATAACGGTATTTACAAATTAAAAGATGTGATTTATGCCGGCCAAAACGTAATGAGCCTGACTTTTGTCGGATCCATTAAACCGAGGGAAATCCCGTCCGGATTTTTCCAATGTCGTTTGGAAAACAGTGAAGACCGGCGATGCCGGCTACTTCATTTCTTGGCCGCCGGTCACATTGATGGCCTGTCCGGTCATGTAGGAGGCGAGGTCGGAGGCAAGAAAGACGACGACGTTTTCGACATCTTCATATTCACAACCGCGACGCAGCGGAACTTGATTTATGTAAAACTGTTTGACGTCGTTGATACTTTTTACGCCCGGAACTTTTCCGGCTTCAAAGTATTGTTTGAAAAGACCTTTTTCCGGATCCATCCAAAGCGTTCCGTTAAGCAGATTGCCGGGGCAGATTGCGTTGCAACGGATGCCGTAGGGCGCAAGTTCGAGCGCGACGCTTTGCACCAGACCGATGCCGCCGAATTTGCTGGCGGCATAGGCGGAGTTGGCTGCACTGCCTTTTTTGCCCGACTTGGAGTTTATCTGAATCATGGAGCCGCTCTTTTGCGCTTTCATGATTTTCGCGGCGTGCTTGAAGGTGAGAAAGCAACCGAAGAGATTGACGTTCATAACGGCCTGCCATTTTTCGGCGTTGGCTTCGGCGATCGGTTCGGCGATTAGAATCGCGGCGTTGGCGACGACGATGTCGACGCGACCGAATTCATCCATCGCTTTTTTGAAGAGTGCTTCGACATCTTCTTCTTTGGAGACATCCACTTTCATGGAGAAGGCTTTTCGGCCTTCTGCGGCTACTTTGACAGCGGTTTCGGCGGCGCCCTTTTCGTTCATGTCGCCGATGACGACGTGGCAGCCTTCTTTGGCAAGGCGCAAACAGAGGGCTTCGCCCAGTCCCTGAGCGGCGCCGGTTACAACAGCAATTTTTTCGTTAAGCATCATGGTTGAATATCCTCCGTTAAGCATAGTGAGCAAACAGGGCTTCTTCAGCTTCTTTTGTCCAGACACCGTTTTTCATTTTTGCGGCGACGTCCGGAAGGATCCCGTCGAGATCTGAGAGCAGGGTCAGTTTAAGTCCTTTGCAGGAAGGATAAATCATAATCTTGCCGGGAACTTCCTGTTTTTCCACTTTGCGGATGCCGAGTACCGCGTCGTCTAGACCACTGATGGCTGCGACGGATACGTTGGTGTCAATGCGGCCGGCAGCGACGTGGTTGAGGACAATCTCGATGTCGTTCATGGTCGAACCGGAGGTGCCGACAAAGTACAGCTGTTTTTCACAGTAGGCATCAAGATCGATCTCGCCGTATTTTTCAGCCGGGATTCCGGCAAAAATATCGATGATACCGTTCGGTGCAGTGGTTTTGACAGCCGCGGCAACGAGCGCCGGAACCGGAGCCATGACAACCTGCATATTGAAAAGCACATCGGGCTGGGTGACTTTCGGGTTGTAGCCGACATACGTTGTTCCGTTGGTTTTAGCGGTTGGTTCGGCGATTTTCGCAAGGGCGGCGAGACGTTCGTCGCTGAGATCTGCGGCATAAACGGTGACGCCGTCGCCGACGCAGAGGTCGCGGATGACATGCGTGACGCCCATCGGGCCGGCGGCGCCGATGACGTTAATTTTGTCGCCTTTGCGTATTTCACAGCGTTCGGGAATCGCAGCGACGGCATCAGCCGGGTTATTGCCTGTGGTGCCGATGATACGGAAACCGCGGTAGTGTACGCCGCCGATAGCGGTCATGACAGGGTTGCCAAATTTCTGCCCGCATTGGCAGAAGATGAACAAAGCGCCTTTTTTGCCTTTTGAAAAAAGTTTTTCGACTACAGCGGCATCGGCGCCGAAATACAGGATATCGTCGAACGAGTTATCTGCAACATCATCAAGGCTGAGGAGTGCACCTTCACACCGGCATCCACCGTCCAGACTGACCTTGACAATTTCCGCCGGTTTTTCCTGTGCCGCGAAAAATTTTTTCCCAGCGTCTTTGTCTCCGCAGGTGTTGGCGACAATCAACAGGCGTCCGCCTTTTTTCAGGCATCTTCGTTGAATTTCCTGATAGGCATCTTCGCCGCAGGCCCAGGGTTCGGAAAGGGCGAAAGCAGCCGCGGAGCGCAGATCTGCCGGAGCCGGCAGCAGCATGGAGATGCCGTCGGGGGAGATAACAATGCGCTCATCGAGCAGAACATATTCCTGCAGGGCACCTTCAAAGTTGTAGCCGAATGCACCGTTGGAATTGGCCGTGGCAAGCCAGCGCCAGTCGGCCTGAATCATATAACGCTCGCCGACCTTGAAGTGTTCGACTTTGGCACCGGTTTTAACGATTTCAACAACCGGTTCATGTCCGGGAACGGTCGGCAGTTCGCCGGGGACGTAGGCAGGATTTTCTTTGAGCACCTGCGGATCGATACCGTTGAGCACTTCGGATTTTCGGACATGACCCGAAAACTGTTTCAGCAGTTTTAAGTCGGAAAAGCAGAGGCCGACAACGACGACTTTGCAGAGAATCTGGTAATCATTGGGCTGGTGCACCGGCTTGGCGCTGTTAAGAGCCAGTTCATCGGGTCCGATAAGCTGAACGGCATTCTGTATGGCAGGGAAAGCAATCATTCGTTTTTCTCCTTCAGAAAGTTTTCTTTTAAAACTACGAGTATCGTACTGATTGAATTTGAAAAATCCAGAAAAAGAAACCTTTTTCGCATCTAATGTCATTAGTTGCGAAACCAAAAAGAAAGAAAAACGAAAGTTGCGGCTGAAGAATCTTTCGCGGATACTGAATGCCAGAGTTGCTTTTAATCATTTTAATCAATCAGATGTACATTGGCCGCCGGAAAGGCACGCGCCGGCTTTTGTTTTGAAACCCGGCACCATCCAGATGCGCCGGATTAGCCGCAGTTTCCCAACACCATCTTTTACGCTCAGGCTGTGTTTATATCACAAACGATTCATACGGTCTCATAACCGGGTTGCCAGTTCGGGTGACAACGGGAGATTTTTCCAAGGGTTGAATCCGGGCATAGCGAGAGAGTTTTCGTCATACAGAGCAAAGACTGAAAGGAATGGCAAAAATCATCTTCCATAGTTTGGCCTACATAGTCCATATTTTGCGCTTGTTACCCCGGTAGCTCAGCTGGATAGAGCATCGGATTTCTAATCCGACGGTCACAGGTTCGAATCCTGTCCGGGGTACCAAGCCGCCTTCGCGGCGGAATTTCGAATAATGAATATCGAAATCCGAAAAAGTGTAGTCGGTGAAATTTTTATGAATCATTCTTGGGTGGAAATTAATTTGGATCGGCTGAGACAGAATGTCCGCGCTTTGCGCTCGTCCATTCCATCTGAAACGGAAGTGATATTTGTCGTCAAGGCCGACGCCTACGGCCATGGAATGGTTCCGGTGGCTCGAGCCGCTGCTGAAGGAGGCATTAACTGGTTTGCGGTTGCCTTCCTTGATGAAGCCATTCAACTTCGTGTCGCGTTGCCGGACGTAAATATTTTGGTGCTGGGTCTGGTACTGCCGGAACATGCGAGCGAACTGATCGAAAAACGGATTATTCCGGTTGTTACCTCTCTTGAACACGGATTAGGGTTGGCGAAGGCCGCGCGTTCAAGGGGTAAAGCACTTCCGGTTCACCTGAAAGTGGACACCGGCATGGGGCGGCTGGGTGTGCAGTGGGATGAAGTGGCGGCGACCATTAAAGCTCTGAACGGCGCGGAGGGATTGGAATGGGCCGGCGTTTGCAGCCATTTCGCCCGTGTAGATCCCGATCAGCCGGATCATGCTTTGGCGCAGGCTGAAAAATTTCGCGAGGTTCTGAAGCAGCTGCCCGCCACGGTTTTCAAGCATCTTTCAAGCAGCCGCGCGGCTCTTTATTTCCCGGGATGGGATTTGGACGGCATCCGGCAGGGTATTGTGCTGTACGGCTACGGCGCAAACGACCCAAAAGGCCGTTTCCAGGCCAACCCGGTTCTTCAGTGGAAGGCGCGCGTAGTGCAGGTCAAAAAGGTTCCAGCTGATTTCGCGGTCGGTTATTACAGTACCTATCGTACGGAATATCCGACTCAACTTGCTACGCTGGCGGTTGGTTATGCCGATGGTTACAACCGCGCTCTGAGTAATCGCGGCGACGTGTTGATCGGCGGACGGCGTTGTGCGGTGGTCGGACGTGTCAGCATGAACTGGATCACAGTCGATGTCGGGCCGGACAGTAATGTAAACATGGGTGACGAGGCGGTTTTGATTGGCGAGCAGGGTGATGAAGCAATCTGGGCGGATGAACTGTCAAAAATCTGCCGGACAATTCCTTATGAAATCCTCACCAGCATTCATGCGTCACTGGAGCGGAAATACGTCTAGAGATCTTTGCCGAACCAGCGGCGGGACGTGCCGATGATGATACACAGTCCGGAAATGAGGAACCCCGAAACCAGAGCGATAGACCGGTAACGCTGGACTTCCATGTCATATTCCGCCGGTTTAAGCAGAATATAAATGGCGATTCCAACGGAAAGTGAAACTCCAGACACCCACCAAAGCCACGCATTCCGATTCGGTCTGATCATGAACATCATATGACTGCACAGATTACCGTTTTGTCATTTCCGCACAAGTTAAAATCGTTGAATCGGATTGTCAGAACGTTGCCTTCTCACATCGCTTTAAAATCTGTTCCACAGTGGTTAGAAGTTTTCCCATATTTTCAGGTGATTTTTCCGTTTGTAATCCATAGCGACTTGCTTCCACCTGCTCGAAGATCGCACGCAGCGCGTTGATTTGTTCCGGATCCAGGCTGGCGCGGCTTAATGTCAGCAGAACTGTAGACGACGTTACATCCCCCGGCGGCAAATTCAGACGGTGGCCGAAATAATCGGCCAAGGCGTTCCAAAGTGCATCATAAAATGCAGCACGGTCGCTTTTCCGCCGGGCGTATTCGGCGGCGCGCAGAGCATTACGTGCTGCTTTGGGCGCTTTTTGCCGGCGAACCCGCGCTGTATCGTTCCGGCGGTGCAGATGAAGTTTTTGTCCAAAAAAACCCGCGAACCCAATAAACAGCGCCGTCGGAACCGTCCACAGCCACGGGCGGATTTTCTGCCAGATCGACTGCAGGGCGGATTCCATGCGCTGCACATCGCTTTCCGTAGCAAACGGGGTTTCCGGCGGCGGCATGACAATGGAATCCTTTGCCGCGAAGACCTGGGCCGTACTGTTGGATGAAGCGGTGACTGCCAGCGGAATCGGCTTGCTGCTGATGGTGCGATACTGACCCGATTGCGTATCGAAAAATGAAAAAGGGATTGCCGGGATTTCTTTTACGTCTGCGGTTCGCGGTGAAATCACCTGTTCGAATTGAACCTCATTTTCGGCTTGTTTACGAACCGGTTCACCAAAAAGACGGAATGATTCGTTTGTCGGCAGAGGAGGAATCATCACGCGATCAAAATTTCCGTTTCCACTGATCGTCATCGTCAGTGTGACCGGATCGCCGGGATGAACCGCCGTCGGCCGGGCGCTCACACCGAAAGTAAACCGGCCGACGGCCCCGCTGAACCCCGCCGGCTTTCCTTCTTCCGGAAGCGGTTTGACGGTCAGGACTGCTTTTTCGACCGGAAGCTCAACCGGGCGGGTTTCCACTCTGTCAAAAAACGAATTAAAAAACGGATCGCGGCGCTGGCTTCTCTGGTTTGGAACTGCCACCTGTGCTGTAACGACCGGGGAAAATGAAAATGTGCCGGAACTCACGGCCCGGGTACGGGTCTGAAAGCGGCGGATATCGTAGATGACATTATTAATCACATCACGTCCGCCCTGAGCCTCCTGCCA
>JBAYVX010000059.1:0-9298 GCA_041674365.1 Kiritimatiellales bacterium
TTGCTGAAAATCTTCAAACGATTCCTCTCACCCTGCCCGCAGGCTCCGTTTTTGTAACGCCACGCGGCGAGATTTTAACCGCCGAAGGCGCGGCCGAACTCTGGAAACCGGAAGACGGCGAAGCTAATCCGCTCGGTCGTCACCATCTGCGCGAGCAATTGCAAAACGATATCCAAACCTTGGAAAAAACGCTGTCCGATAAGCGCCGCATGCACGAAGCGTTGCGCGCCGAGCAGAGCGGAACCGGCGACGCGCTCGAAGCCGCCCAGCGCGATCTCGACGAACGCCGCCGCGCCCTCGCCGTCCAACAGGGCGAAAGCCAGGTCATCGCCCGTGAACTTAAACAGGCGCGTGACCGTGTTGAAACCGTCACCTACGAATTTGATAAACTGATGGAGCAGAAAGGTTCCGGCGAAGACCGCCGCACCGCCGTCGCCCGCGAAGGTGCCGAGGCGCGTGACCGCCTTGCGCAGGTTCGCCAGCAGATTTCTACACAAACCGAAGCGCTCAACGCGCTCGAAGAGCAGCGCGCCACCGTCCTCTCCGAAACCTCTGAATGCCGCGTACAGTATTCCCAGCACGAACAACGCATCGAATCGCTCAAGAGCCGCCGTCAACCGCTTGAAGCAAGACTGAAAGAGCTCCAGGAACTGATTGAAGAGCGCACCCGTGGCGTCAGCTCCTATCAGCAACGTGTCGCCCAGCTCAAAACTGCCAGCGCCGAAGCTGAAGAAAAAATCGAACCGCTTAGCGACGCCGTCACCGCCGCCGAAACCAAACTGGCCGAAGCCCGGCAGGTGCGCGAACGGCAGACCGCCGCCCTTTCCGAACGCGAGCAGAGCCTGCGCACACTCCAGAACGAACTGGAAGAACTGCAAGGCGGCAAAACCGGTCTTGAAGTGGAGCTGGCCGAACAGCGCATGCGCCACCAGAACTCACTCGACCGTCTCACCTCGACATGGCATATCACGCCGGACGACCTTGCCCGCGAACCCGCTCCAAAATGGGAAGACGGAGTCGAGCCGCCGATGGAAGAAATCGAAATCCAAGTAGCTGAACACCGCGCCAAACTTGAATCCATGGGACCGGTTAATCTCGTCGCCATCGAAGAGCACGCCGAACTTGAAGAGCGTTTTGCCTTCCTCAGCCAGCAGGAGGCCGACCTCATCAGTGCCAAAGATCAGCTCGTCGAAATGATCAAAAAGATCAATGCCACCACAACCGAACTGTTTAAAGACACGTTTGATAAAGTGAACGAAAATTTCGGAATCATTTTCGAGCAGCTTTTCGGCGGAGGAGCGGCAAAACTGGTTCTGGTTGACGAAACCGATGTGCTTGAATCGGGGATTGAAATTATCGCCCGCCCGCCCGGCAAAAAACTTCAGACGATCTCTCTGCTCTCCGGGGGCGAACGCACCATGACCGCCGTCGCACTCCTCTTCGCGCTGTTTAAAGTCAAACCGAGTCCGTTCTGCGTACTCGACGAAATGGACGCTGCGCTCGACGAAGCCAATGTCAGCCGCTTTGTGAAGATGGTCAAAGGCTTCCTGTCCCAGTCGCAGTTCGTGCTGATTACCCACAGCCGGCAGACGATTTCAGCGGCCGATGTCATCTACGGCGTAACGATGCCCAACCGCGGCGTCTCACGAACGATGTCGATGAAGTTTTCCGACTATCAGGACTCCGATGCCGCTAAAACCTGATTTGTTGTAACTTTAAATACCCTTATCTGCACAAGGGGGCAGATTCCGGGGTAATTTGGCGGAGTGCTTACATGAAAAAACTGATTTTTGTCTGCACCGGAAACACCTGCCGCAGCCCGATGGCGGAGGGTCTGCTGAAACATCTGCTCGGATCGGATAGCGGCTGGGAAATCAGTTCCGCCGGGATCTGCGCTGCCAATGGATTTTCCGCCAGCCCAAATGCGGTGGAGGCGATGCGGGAAAAAAAAATTGATATTTCCGCCCACTGCTCGCGACATCTGAGTCCGGCGCTGATCGAAGAGGCCACTCTGCTGGTCACAATGACCCGTGGACACCGGGATGCAATTGTTGCCAGCGTCCCGGAAAGCGCCGGCAAAGTTTTCTTGCTAAAATCGTTCGGGATCGCACAATCCCCGACTGATATTTACGACCCGGTCGGAGAGGCTCTGGACGTTTATCGCCGTGTGCGCGACGAAATTGACGCCGCTTTGCCCGATCTAATTCTTTATATGATGGAAGAGAGGACCTGACATGAAGTTTGTTATCGGAGCAGATCACGGTGGTGTTGAGTTAAAGGCAAAGTTTGTACCCGTTTTGAAGGCAAAGGGATTCGAAATCGAAGATGTCGGCACCAACAGCACGGAGTCCTGTGACTATCCCGATTTTGCAGCGGCCGTGGCCCGGCAGGTTTCACGAGGCGAGGCTGATCAGGGGATTCTAATCTGCAACACCGGCATCGGCATGAGCATCACTGCCAATAAGTTTCCGCGCGTTCGCGCCGCCGTTTGCTGTACGCCGGAGATGGCAAAGCTGACCCGCATCCATAATGCTTCTAACGTACTCTGTCTTGGAGCCAACAATGTTTCTGACGAGGTCTCTCTGGAAATTCTCAAGGTCTGGCTTGAAAATAAACCGGAAACGGGTGGCCGACACGAGCGCCGCGTTAACAAAATCAAATCATTCGGGAAGAGCACCAGCGACGCGATCGCCCTTTATGAAGCCGATCCGGAAATGTACAAAATCCTGCGCGACGAAAACGTCCGCCAGAAAAATAATATTGAGCTGATCGCCTCTGAAAACATCGTTTCGCAGGCTGTCCGCGAGGCGCAGGGCTCGCGCCTGACCAATAAATACGCCGAAGGTTATCCCGGCAAGCGCTGGTATAATGGATGTGAGTGCGTCGATGAAGCCGAACGTATGGCGACTGACCGGGCGAAACAGCTGTTCGGCGCCGAACATGTCAATGTTCAGCCGCATTGCGGCAGCAGCACCAACATGGCCGTTTATTTTTCGGTGCTGGAACCGGGTGATACGATTCTCGCTATGAGTCTCGCCGAAGGCGGACACCTGACCCATGGGCATCCAATGAACTTTTCGGGCCGCTTTTTTAAAGTTGTTCCATACGGCGTCCGTAAAGATAACGAACAGATCGACTACGATGAAGTGGAGCGCCTTGCACAGGAACACAAGCCACGTATGCTCGTCGCCGGAGCCAGCGCCTATTCGCGCATCATTGATTTCAAACGCCTGCGTAAAATCGCCGATTCCGTTGGAGCATACCTGACTGTTGATATGGCGCACATCGCCGGTCTGGTCGCCGCAGGTTGCCACCCGAGCCCAGTGCCGGATGCTGATTTCGTAACAACCACAACACACAAAACTTTACGCGGGCCGCGCGGCGGAATGATTCTTTGCAAAGAAAAGTTTGCAGCGGAAATCGACAGGCAGGTGTTCCCCGGCATTCAGGGCGGCCCGCTAATGCACGTTATTGCCGCTAAGGCCGTCGCTTTCGGCGAAGCGCTGACTTCGGAATTCAAAACCTACCAGCAGCAGGTCGTCAAAAATGCCAAAGCACTGGCCGAAGCAATGCAGGCCAATGGATTCCGCATTGTTTCCGGCGGTACAGACAATCACCTGATGCTGGTGGATGTCGGCGCAAGCGGATTTTCCGGCAAAGATGTGGCTAATGCGCTGGATAAAGCATCAATTACCGCCAACAAGAATGGTATTCCGTTCGACCAGAAAAGCCCGTTTGTTACTTCCGGCGTACGCCTCGGCACACCAGCCGTTACCACGCGCGGCATGAAAGAAGAAGACATGGTGCAAATCGCCGCCTTCTTCAAAGCGGTCACGGACAACATCGGTGATGAAAAGAAACTGGCAGAAATCCGCACAAACGTCATTGCCTTCTCCAACCGCTTCCCTCTGCTGTAGGCAGCCCTACTTGATGTAGGAGGAAAGCGGGATAGGTTCACCGGCGACAGAAAATGACGGCGAAATCCCCGGAATGGCTGCTGCTTTCAGCTGGTTCGTGTCCACTGATGTCATGATTTCTGTGCCGGGAGCAGCGGGCTCTTTGATCACAGTGGAGCCGATTAAGGCGGCCGGCATGGGGCGTTCGAGCAGGTGCAGACCTAAAAAGAGAACAAAAAGTGCGGCAACACCGTAGCGCGGCTGGGCAAACATCCATGCGGAGCTCTTGTCCGGGAAAAGCAGTAACGATGGCATATTGCTGGTCGTGCGGACGGTTCGCATGATGTTCTGGATATTTTTTTCGGCGCGGTGCGCGTCCGGCCGCTCATAGGTTTTGAGCGCCAACAGACCGGCAACATCCAATTCAGAAGCCTCTGGTTTGTTTTTTTTGCTCATTTTACAAACTCCGCCAGTTCCGCCTGCAACTGCTTGTGCGCATAAAAAAGACGTGATCGGACAGTTCCTTCCGAGCAATGTATGATCTTGGCAATATCGGCATGGGGCATCCCTTGAACGTCGTGCATCGTGACCACTGCTCTGTGTTTCTCCGACAGCTTGAGCATGGCCTTGTTCATTTTTTCCTGGAATTCTCCAAGACTCATTTTGCGTAAAACCGATCCCTTACTGGAAAATTCCCGGTACGATTCGGCGGTTTTGATATCCGGATCAAACTCGTCGAAGTTGACGGTCTGGCGGCGGGTGCGCCGTTTGCGAAAATTAATCGTGCGGTTCAAGGCAATGCGGTAAATCCAGGTGTAAAAACCCGCCTGTTCCCGGAAATGCCCCAGCGCCTTCCACGCCTTGACAAAAACCTCTTGCACCAGATCTTCAGCATCTTCCCGGCTGGATGTCATGCTGTAAACAAGGCCGTAGATTTTACCGTGATAGCGCCGAACGAGCTCTTCGTAGGCGGCAAAATCACCGGCCTGTGACTGATGCACCAGATCAAGGTCGTCCGGCGCTTTGCTTTCCGGCTGCTCTGTAAGTTCGTTGCTCATTTTTTCCAAAGGTCGGAAAATCGGGGTCTGTTTTTTTCAAGGGTTGGAACTGCTTATAGCTGTTTTCCCAATCCTTGGAAAAAGAAAAGCGCCCCGAAAATACAAAAGCACTCCGGAAAACACCGAAGTGCTTTTGAACCGAAGAACACCGAACAAGGAATATTGAATTTCGAAGTTTCCTTCTACATTCTACAATTCCTTATTCGATATTCGAACTTCCCTACCCTTGAATGGCGGCCTGTGCAGCGGCCAGACGGGCAATCGGAACGCGGAACGGCGAGCAGCTGACGTAGTTCAGGCCGACTTTGCAGCAGAACTTCACACTAGCGGGGTCACCGCCGTGTTCGCCGCAAATTCCGCACTTGAGATCGGGGCGGGTTGAGCGACCTTTTTCCACACCCATTTGTACCAGCTGGCCGACGCCGCTCTGATCAAGATGCTGGAACGGGTCACACGGCAGAAGCTTCTCGTTCAGATATTCCGGCAGGAAAGATCCGATATCATCACGGCTGAAGCCAAAGGTCATCTGTGTAAGGTCGTTCGTACCGAAGCTGAAGAACTCGGCCGTTTCGGCCAGTTCGTCGGCGGTCAGGGCAGCGCGAGGAATTTCGATCATCGTGCCAACCATGTATTTGAGTTTCACACCTTCTTTCTTGATCACTTCTTCGGCGGTTTCGCGGACGATTTTCACGAGGAAGTCGAGCTCCGCTTTGGCGCCGACGAGTGGAATCATGATTTCAGGCAGTACTTTGATCTTTTTCTTCGCTTTACCGACTTTGCAGGCGGCGGCGATGATCGCGGTGGTCTGCATAACACAGAGTTCAGGATAGGTGACCGAGAGACGGCAACCGCGATGACCGAGCATCGGATTGAATTCGTGCAGCTGCTGAACGCGGTCAGCAACCTGTTTTGCCGGCACATTCAATCGTTTCGCCATTTCCGCCTGATCTTTGGCGGTGTGCGGAACGAATTCATGCAACGGCGGGTCGAGCAGGCGAACGGTAACGGGCAGCCCGTCCATTGCCTTGAAGATCCCTTCGAAATCCTTCTGCTGCAGCTTGAGCAGTTTGGCGAGGGCTTTCTTGCGACCCGTTTCATCTTCGGCAATGATGAATTCACGAATGGCCCAGATGCGGTCGCCTTCGAAGAACATATGCTCCGTGCGGCAAAGACCAATACCCTCGGCACCGAACGCGCGAGCGTTCTGGGCATCTTTCGGTGTATCGGCGTTGGTGCGCACGTTGATTTTGCGGGCGGCATCAGACCATTGCGAAACCTGATCATACATTTTGTAGATCGGGTGCTTCTTGGCGGCGGCATTGTTATCGACCACGCCGGAAACGACCGGGCTTGACTGCGTCGGGATCTGGCCTTCATAGACCATACCGGTCGAACCGTTCAGGCTGATGAAATCGCCGGCTTTGTAGGCTTTCTTGCCAACAGTGACGGTGCGTTTCTTATAGTCGATCTGAAGTGCGCCTGCACCGCAGATACAGCACTTGCCCCAGCCGCGCGCGACAACCGCCGCGTGGGAGGTCATGCCGCCGGTGGAAGTAAGTACGCCCTGCGCGGCCCACATGCCGCCGACATCTTCGGGGCTGGTTTCGTGACGAACGAGAACGACTTTGGCGGCTGGATCTTTGGCGACAGCCGCTTCAGCTTCCTTGGCATCGAAAACGATTTTACCCACTGCGGCACCAGGACCTGCGGGCATCGCGGTAGTGATCAGTTTGGCTTTCTTTTCGGCCGCAATGTCGAAGATCGGGAACAGCAGCTGTTCGAGGTCTTCGCCGCCGACCGTCATCAGCGCTTCCTTCTGCGTCAGAATCTTCGGCAGCGCTTTGCCGGTGAAAACATCTTTACCGGTGGCCATTTCGACCGCCCAGCGGACACCCGCCAGACCGGTGCGTTTGGCGTTGCGGGTCTGAAGCATCCAGAGCTTGCCTTCCTGCACGGTGAATTCCACGTCCTGCGGATATTTGTAGTGCTTCTCAAGGCGGTCCATGATCTTGAGCAGATCGGTATGCGCTTTTTTCCAGACCGGCGATTTTTCGTTCGGCATGTCATCAATGTTTTTCGGGGTGCGAATCCCGGCCACCACGTCTTCGCCCTGCGCGTTGATGAGGTACTCGCCCATCGGTTTGCTGTCGCCTGTTCCGCCGTCGCGGGTGAAGGCCACGCCGGTTCCTGATTCGTCGCCCATGTTGCCGAAAACCATCGTGCAGATGTTCACGGCGGTGCCGAGCAGTCCGGTCACTTTATTGATCTGGCGGTATTTTTCAGCACGCTCAGAGTTCCACGAACCGAATACGGCCTGAATGGAAAGATTGAGCTGTTCCATTGGATCCTGCGGGAACGGCTTTTTAACGTGTGTCTGATAGACTTTCTTGTAGATATCGACCAGTTCTTTGAGCTGCTCCGCGGTCAGGTCGGTGTCCTGTGCAGCTTTATATTTTTTCTTCAGCTTTTCGATTTCGACTTCAAAGTGGTGGTGTTCGAGACCGGTGTAGGGACCCATTACGACATCGCCAAACATGTCGATGAAGCGGCGGTAGCAGTCCCACGCGGTGCGCTCGTTACCGGTCTGTTTGATAAAGCCAAGAACCGATTTGTCGGTCAGGCCGAGATTGAGAACGGTGTCCATCATGCCGGGCATGGAGATGGCCGCGCCGGAGCGGACGGAAACGAGCAGCGGATTATTCGGATCGCCAAGCTTTTTGCCCATCAGTTTTTCAAGTTTGCTCAGCGTTTTCTTGAGCTGGTCTTCCATACCTTCGGGATATTTGCCACCGCTCTTGCTGTAGCAGGCACAGGCTTCGGTGGAAATGGTCAGACCGGGAGGAACCGGAAGACCTGCGTTCGCCATTTCCGCAAGGTTGGCGCCTTTACCGCCGAGAATGGCCTTCATGGTTTTGTCACCTTCGGTATGTTCTTTACCGAATCCGTAAAAGTACACGTATTGTTTATTCGCCATCGAGGTGCTCCTGTTTAGTTCCTTTATTTATACAGCTGTTCGAAAAAAAGACGCGCCATGCTAGCAGAGCGCCCGGGGGTGTCAAGGCGGGTTTAGGTCGCAACAACCTATTCCGCAGGACGTTCGGCGCAAAACGTTTCACATTTTACAGGAAGCTCGTTGTGATCGAGGATTCCGTCATGATTGCTGTCGGCCTTCGGGTTCACATATTCATACGCACCGATATCAACACGTGCATGGCCGTTGTTGTTACCGTCCAGAACACGCGGGTTGCCGATAAGATCGGCAATCAGGAAATTATTGGTGCCCGCATCAATCATCGGTGAGTTGTAAGCCGGCTCAAAAGCACCCTGATCCGTATTCTTAAAATCCGGCTCAGCATCAATGTTTCCCAGCCCGTATCCCTTGGGCATGCTGCAGCAGTAGTTCATTTCCACCGCAAAAAAATTGTGATCGCTCAGCAACGTCTGGTTATGATGCAGCACCGTATTCTGTGCCGTCCCGAAGGCGGCGCCGCCGCCCATCTGCTCGGCACGGTTATGAGTCACGGTGCAATTGCGCAGTTCGCAATGCAACGTGCCGCCGCCGAACCGTCCGGCACGGTTATACTGCACCAGACAGCTGCCCAATCGCGCACCGCTCGCGCCGCCGCCGGAGCGCCGCGCTGTATTTCCTGTAAAAATACACCGGAACGCATTCCCTCCGTAGAGGCCGCCGCCGTACCACAGCGCGGTATTGCTGATTATCGTGCAATTCACCAGCGCGCCGCCCGGCTCGCTCCAGACACCGCCGCCCGACAGCGCCGTAAACTTATTGCCTTCCGGCCCCTCTTTCATCGTCTCGCCGCCCATGATCGTGAAGCCGATCACCTGCACGCCGTTCGTCATATAAATACAGCGGGTCGATGGGCCGCCGGAAATAATCGTCAGCGCCGGACCTTTCTCGCTGCGCAGCGTCAGCGGCTTATCAATCACCAGTCGGGTCGATGGGCCTTTTTGGTTAACCTGCCGTCCGCCCATATCATACGTGCCCGGCGCCACCACAATCTCGTCGCCCGGATTGGCCTTATCAATATACATCTGCAACGTATCGGGGGCATTCTTCGGCACATAAATCGTCCCGGGAACCGGCGGCATCGGCGTCACATACAGCGGGCCGCGTAACGGGCCGCCGCCGCCGAACTCCGTTTCGTTGGTAAATACCGCAGAAACCGCATCTCCCGGATCGCGGAACTGGGCAGCCAGCCGTGCAAGCTCCGCCGCTTTCAGCGCCGTCACCGTTTGATACACTTCCGGCAGAGGATTCATCGGCGGAAAATCTTTTTCCTCCTGCGCAAATGCTGCCGTCACGGCCAGAATAACAAAAAGAAA
>JBAYVX010000060.1:0-9255 GCA_041674365.1 Kiritimatiellales bacterium
AGGCTCCGCAGCAGTTCAAGCAGCTGCTGATGGTTTCCGGCTTTGACCGCTACTTCCAGATCGCGCCATGTTTCCGCGATGAAGACGCCCGCGCCGACCGCTCACCCGGCGAATTCTACCAGCTCGATATGGAAATGAGCTTCGCCACGCAGGACGACGTCTTCGCGGTGAACGAAAAACTGCTTTCGACGATCTTCAAGGAATTCAGCACGAAGAAAGTGGACAGCATTCCGTTCACCCGCATTTCGTACCGCGAAGCGATGGATAAATACGGCACGGATAAACCGGATCTGCGCAACCCGCTCATCATTCAGGATGCCGGCGATATTTTCCGCACCTGTGGCTTCAAAGCCTTTGCCGGTGTGGTCGAAAAGGGCGGTGTGGTCAAAACGCTCGCCGTCAAAGGCTGCGCCGGACAGCCGCGCAAATTCTTCGACGACATGGTCGCCTTCGCGCAGTCGGTTGGTGCCAAAGGTCTCGGCTACATCAGCTGGGCCGACGGCGAAGCCAAAGGCCCGATCGCCAAATTCCTCAGCGCGGAGGAACTTACTCAACTAAAAACGCTCGGTGGTGTGGGCAATGGCGACACGATGTTCTTTATTGCGGACACGCTCAAGAATGCACAGGCCATCGGCGGACATGTCCGTACTGAACTGGCGAATCGCCTCGATCTGCTCGAAAAAGATGTTTTCCGTTTCTGCTGGATCGTTGATTTCCCGATGTTCGAACTCGACGACGAAGGCAAGGTGGCATTCAGCCACAACCCGTTCTCGATGCCTCAGGGCGGCATGGAAGCGCTTCTGACAAAAGACCCGCTCGATATTCTGGCCTACCAGTACGACATCGTCTGCAACGGCACGGAGCTTTCGTCCGGTGCGGTTCGTAACCACAGCCCGGAAACGATGATCAAGGCCTTCGAGATCGCGGGCTACGGCAAGGAAGTCGTCGAATCCAAATTCCCGGCGCTCTACCGCGCGTTCAAATACGGCGCGCCGCCGCATGCGGGGATTGCTCCCGGTATCGACCGCATCGTAATGCTGTTGGCGGATCAGCCGAACATCCGCGAAGTGATCGCCTTCCCGATGAATCAGAAGGCCGAAGACCTGCTGATGGGCGCGCCCGGCGAAGTGGAACTCAAACAGCTGCGCGAACTGCACATCAAACTGAACCTGCCGAAGAGAGAAGAAAAAGCGGGCGAATAGTTTCCAATGTTTGGAAACTTTTCACCCCGTTTTTCCAGTCATTGGAAAATTTGTTATGAGCAATCTAACGAGATCCGTCGTCATTCCGTTCTACAACGAAGAAGAGTGTGTCCGGTCTGTTTTGGAAGAGGTTAAAGCTTGTCAGCCGGATGCCGAAATTGTTGCGGTGGATGACGGCAGCCGCGACGGAACCTGGGCGGCGATTTGCAGTCTTTCCGGTGTGCGCGGTTTGCGGCTGACCCAAAACCGCGGACAGAGCGCGGCGATGTATGCTGGGATGCGTGCCGCAACCGGCGAGGTAATTGTGTTGATGGATGGCGACGGGCAGAACGATCCGTCCGATATTGAAAAGCTGGTCGATCGGCTGGAAAGCCAAAAATTTGATGTTGCCTGCGGACAACGCGTTAAACGGCGCGATACGTTGAGCCGCCGCATCGCCTCCCGGTCAGCTAACGCGATCCGCCGGAGCATCCTGAATGACGGCATCAGTGATACCGGCTGTTCACTGAAAGCCTTCCGCCGCGAACATGTGGAACTTCTCGTTCCCTTTAACGGATTGCACCGCTATCTTCCGGCGATTTTTAAACATGCCGGTCTACGAATCGCCGAGACGCCGGTTAATCACCGCGCCCGGACTTTAGGTGTTTCGAAATACACCAACTGGAATCGGGCACTGCGCGGGATTTACGATCTCTTCGGCGTCCGCTGGCTGTTAAACCGGAAAGTTATTTACCCTGCAATGGAGCATCACAATGAACAGTGAGTTGTTTGCGATCGGATCGTGGATTGTCACCCCGTGGAAACTGATCGGCTACGCCGGGGTGTTTCTGTTCGGCGGACGCTGGTTCGTTCAGCTGATTGCTTCGCATATGAAAAAGAAACCGACGTTTCCTCAGCTTTTCTGGTACATGAGCCTATCGGGAAGCATCTGCCTGTTGACCTATTTCACCTTCGGAAAAAATGACTCGGTAGGCATCCTGTCCAATCTGTTTCCCGCCTGTGTCGCTGCATACAATCTGTTTCTCGACATCACCCATCGCCGCCGTACCGCCGCTTAAGGGCATCCGCTTGCAAACTCCCAGAGCACCACATATTTACCCCGGTATTCATGGGTGAAGAGAACCGACGCGCTGTCCGGTATCGTATTTTCACCCGCGTGCTGATAACTGATAAACAAAGCCCCCGGATGGCTTTTTGCAAAATCCTGACTTCTTTTCGGATCGCCGCCCAATACGGTAATCGGCTTTGTCAGGCGCCCGAGAAACTGGTACTGGCCGTGGTACTTCCCGATATGTGCGACTGGGCACCCTTTATCCATTCTTGTTTTGATAAATGTCGCTGTCTCTTTGAGATCATAGTCATCCATAAAGTGTCTTTTTGCTTCAATAAGCGAACACATCAGACCCAGTGTCAGGCATAAAGCGATTCGTTTTGCCGCACCGCCGGGAGAGCGGAAAGGCCGCAAAAGAAAAAGTCCGGCGATCACCAGCCCGAATGAAGCAAACAGGGTATCGCCGGGTTCCATGAATCCCACATCGCCGCCCAGATCGACGAACGGCGCGGCAAAGGCAACGGTTCCGAATAGAATAAATAACGTGCCGAGAATTTTGAGGGAGGTTTTTCCGGCAAGACCTTCGGCGCGGGAAATATTCCGGCCAATCAGTAACGCCCCGGCAGGAATAAAGGGAATCAGGTAATGCACCTGCTTCCCGCTGATCATGGAAAAAATGAGCAGCGGAAGCAGCATCCACGCCGCGCAAAACCGGGTTCCGAAATCAGCGGTCTTCAGCCGGAGTTTTGCAAAGGATGGGCGGAAAATAATCCAGGGAAAGAAAAAAAGCGGAACAATCGGCAGATACCACCAGAACGGACGACGATGCGCAAAAGACGAAGTGACCCGGTTGACGGTCTGGCCCCACAGGATGGCTTCACGGTAAACGGCTCCGCCCTGAATCGCTGCGGGAACCGCCCACAGCAGAGCCGCTGCAAAGCCGAGAATCGCAACACCCAGAATAGTCAAAACCCATTTTGTACGGACCGGTGTCTTCCGGCGGGTATCCCACCAGGCCCGGAAGAGCGGGATCGAAAGAAGATAGACGAACACAGCCGGACCTTTGGTCAATAATCCGCCGGTGATTCCGGCTGTTAACAAAAGCCAGCCGCCGCGTTGTCCTTCTGCCGCGCGTAGCGTCCCCAGCAGACCCAGCAGGATCCAGAAGGTCAGAACCATATCAAACATAATGGCGATTGACCAGGCATCCCAGATCGCAGTGGTCGCCAGAATCAGCGTTGCAAAAACCGCGGTTTTTCTTTCTTCCGGCCAAAGTCGCAGACTGATCCGGTAAGTGAGAATCAGGCATAGCATGCTGAAAATTCCGGGGATCAATCGAGGCGTAAAATCATTCACACCGAACAGTGCCCAACCGGCATGCATCAGCCAGAAAAGCAATGGCGGTTTATGGGAATACGGTTCGCCGTTCAGATAAGGCACCAGAAACGAATGCCCGTTCCACATTTCCCATGCGGCGGAAACATAGCGCGTCTCGTCAATCGGTGTGATGGGTAGCGCAATCGTAGCGCACAGGCTTATCAGGGCAATCAGCATCAGCGGAAGTTTCAGATCGGAAAACATATTTTTCATAAGGCCGCCCAATGTACCGTTCTGACCGTCATTCTTCAATCGCTTCCTGCCGCTGACGCAAAATACTTTTTGACGTTGCGCAGAGATACGGATCGCGGTACGGAATGCTCCGCCGTTCATCCATTTTTCCAATGATTGCCTGCCCTGAGGGAACTCGAAGGGGAAACTCAATATCTTCCGGGCGTTTAGCGGCGATCGTCCCGTTACCCATTCGATGGCCCGGATGGGTTTCGCCAATCAGAAAGCCCGCCTCGCGCATCGCGCCGCGCACCGGCAGGGATGAGGAATAAGTCAGTAGTACGCCGTCCGGCTTCATCGCACGATAAAGCTGCTGAAAGAATTCCACTGTCCACAGCTCCGGACAGTGCTGGCTCGAAAACGGATCGTGGAAGACAATGTCGAATGACTTGTCTTCCAACCCTTGGATCAGATACCTCGCGTCGCCAAAACGCAGATCAATTTTTCCACCCGAGCAAAGCGAGAGAGGCTTCGCGAATGCGGAGCAACGACCGGAGGGAGTGGCAACATTTGGAAAAACGACAGAACCATCGAGTAGTTTTTTGAGAGTTTCATTCCAGTTCACCGGATCGGTTTCCAAGGTTTGGAAAAACTGCGATGCAGTGCGGACAATACGCTTATCCATTTCCAGCGCGGTGATGTTGAGCGTGTTTTTTTTAGTGGTGCAGGCGCCCTCGCCTGCATAATCCGGGCAGACGAGGGCGTCTGCCTCACATAAAGCCGCCAGTGAGTTGTTGCCGAGCCCGAAGCAGACGTCCAGCAGCTTCACATCGCGTTCTTGCAGTTTCTCCGCCAGCTTTGATGGTTCAACAAACTTTTTCTCCGCCTCCAGCCGCGCGCCCGTCTTCGTGTGGTAGTGCTCTTTCCAATCATTGGAAAAAAAAGTGATGCTTCCATCTTCGGTTTGGATCGGTTTCATTCCAGTTTCAAATTTCAAGTTTCCAGTTTCCGTCAAATCTCCCTGTGAGATTTGACGACACGTCATTTGCTGGACGACATAATCGAGAAACTGTCCTTTTTCGAGGTGCCAGTGCGGAGCGATCAGCTGATCGTTCGGCGTGTCTGTTGAAATCCGCATCACTGGAATGTTGGCTGGAATTCTCCGGAGAAAATCCATCAGCGCCTCGGCATATTCCCAGTGGTTCATCGTCGGGGGCAGGTTTTTTTCAAACTCTGTTCCCTTCATGATGTGCAGGTTGTGGATTTTGATTCCAGATATTGCCTGCCCTGAGCCATGCCGAAGGGAAAGTTTTGCTAGCTCCTCGGCAGTATTTTTCCAATCATTGGAAACTTCATTTGGCAGGCCGATGATCACATGCGGCGCAACGTGGATGCCGCGCTCCGCGAGATCGAGAATCGCTTTTTTACTGCACGCCCAGTCGTGGCCGCGGTTGATGCGCTTCAGAGTTTCGTCGTTAGCCGTCTGCACGCCGAGTTCCACCCAGACTTCGCGCCGGGTGGGGGCACCCGGCCTACAACTTACTGTAGGCCCGCTGACCTCAGCGGGCGTCTTTAAGGTTTCCAGAAAATCGAGTGCTTCGGACGGCAGACAGTCGGGGCGCGTTCCAATACTGATGGCCTCAAAATTATATTCTTCAAGACAGGTTCGAATCTGTTTCTGTTGCGCCGGATCGGTCAGGTCGGCAGTGAAGGCCTGAATGTAGAGCATCAGCTTTTGCGCTTTGTAGCGCCGCTTGGAAAATTTGATCGCCGCCTCAATCTGCTCCTGCGGACTTTCGTACTTTTGTGTCTGCTGGGCTTTCGATCCGTTTTCGGAGCAGAAGGCGCAGCGTCCGTGCGGACAGGACGAAGCCAGCTGGACGGGAACGCGGAACAGCGCGTCGCCGTATCGTTCGGTCATCCACTGCTTGTACTGGGTAAAAGGACTCATAAGGTTAAATTCGAAGCACGAAACTTGAAATCCGAAACAAACTCAAAGCCAGAATGTTCTAATTTGAGATTTTTAAATTCGAATTTGTTTCGTGCTTGGGTCTTTCGGATTTCGAATTTAGTTAATCCTGATCTGTTTTACTAAATCGCCAAGTTGATCAGGATTAACGACGCCTGGCTCAATGTTCATGGCGTTGGAGGTTCCGCAGGCGAGGCCGAAGACAAAGGCTTCGACCAGTGAATGGCCTTTGGCCAGCGCATAGGCGGTTCCGGCACTGACGGAGTCTCCGCTTCCGATCGGATTGACTGCTTTGATCACCGGCACCGTGAAGGTGTACGACGCGCCGGGCGTAAAGAGAAACGCCTGCGACTTGCCTTGGGTGATGCCGACCGCTCCAGCACCGAGCGACATTAGCTCTTCCGCCAGCTCCTGGATTTCGCCGGGTGAGGGCACTCGGCCTGCAGTGTTTTCTGTAGGCCCGCTGCCCCCAGCGGGCGCTTTAATGGTTAATGTCAACTCCTCTGCGTTGATTTTGACGACGGCGGGACGATGCTCGAGCGCGGCGAGTAGCGGCGCGCCGTAGCTGTCGATCAGGACTTTTTTACCGTCGGTCAGCGAAAGCAGTTCAGCATAAATATCCTGCGGGGCATGCGGCGGCAGAGTGCCGGAAAAGACGATACGGTCAAAATCGCCCTGGATTTCCGCAAAGGTTTTCACGAAGGCTTTCCACTCGCTGGCGGAGAGCGGGGCGGTATTTTCAACCAGTTCAGTGCATCCGTCATGATCGTCTGAAAGCAGCGTCTGGCAGATGCGGGTTTCGGCCTTGGTTTCGATCCAGCGACAGGGGAGCTGTTCGGTTTCAAGCAGGTCGCGGATCGTATTGCCATTGGCGCCGCCGGCAAAACTGAGCAGTTGCGGGTCGGCACCGAGAATCTTAAGCACCCGGGCGGTATTGGTCACTTTTCCGCTGGCGGCGACCGACACCTTGCGGGCGCGGTTTACCTCATAGGGGCGGAAAGCGGCATATTCAATCGTGCGCTGAAGCGCCGGAAAAAATCCACAGCAGAGTATTTTCATGGCAGGAAGTTTAACCACGGATGGCGTGGATTTACACGGATAATTAGAGGTTCACATCTTTCTGGAGTCGTAGGCCCAGTGGAGGAGGGCCTGGCGCTGCTTCGGGCGGCAGGAGAGGTTGCCGGGAGTGCAGTTTTTGTCGATCTGTGCGATATGGCGGCGCATCGCTTTCCAGCGCTTAATCTGCCGTTCGTCGTCGGGATGCCGCCGTCCGGCGTAATAGCGGCAGTACCACTGGAACCAGCCGCGCGGGTCATCGTCGTCAATCCAGCCCTTTTCGCGCCAGTACGAAAGCGGTTTGGAGGCGTTCAGTTTGAAACAGTTGAGTTCCGGGTCGCGCTTTTCGGGTGACAGCTTCGCCTTGGCGAACCACGACTTGGGAAATTCATCGCGGCAGTCGGTCATGTATTTCCCGCCGAACACGCCGAGTTCAAGCATTTGTTTGGGTGTCAGCTCCGGATCAAACTCCGGGTCAAAATTGCGCCCCGCCGGTTCCGTTAAGAAATAACGGTAACCTTTCTGCATCTTGTCATTCACAATGACTTCGCGCGACTTCATGGGGAGAAATTTAACCGCGAATGCACGCGAATGCACGCCAATGTTCGATCTCGATCTGCCCGATGACATGCAGCGACTGTTGAAGAAACAATAATGTGCAAATCTTTGTCGTAATCGGGTAGGTTTAAGAAGTCATGGAGCTGAAAAAAAGCATATCGCAAAAGCTGCGGATGAACGGGCGCGACTATTCGCGGCCCGGCTGGTATTTCGTTACTCTGGGTGCCGACTATCACCGATACTTTTTTGGCACGGTCAGGGATGGTAAAATGTGCCCCAATGCGCTCGGTGAGCTGGTTGATCGGTTCTGGGGCGAAATCCCGCAACACTATCCCCATATCCGGCTCGGAGCCTGGCAGCTTATGCCGAACCACTTTCACGGAATTGTGTGCATTCTCCGGCCCGGCAAAGCCGGGCTGGGCGAGGTGCTCAACCTCTTCAAAGACTCGGTTACCCGCGAAGCCCGCCGCGCCGGTCTCGTGCACCCCGTAATCTCTCACCATGGTGAGAAAGTGCCCGGCAAAGTGTGGACGCCCAATTATTACGATGTGATTTGCTTTGATGCCGAAGAGCTGGCGGTTCGGGAAAATTATGTGCGGGCCAATCCGCGCCGCTGGGCGCTGCGGGATATTCCGCAGGGCAGGGTGAAGAAGAGCCGCTTTAAAGGGAATAAAGCATTACTCAATGATTTCGGCTCGCGCCGCGCTTTGCGTGTCTCGCGGCGTGCGTCCGAAGCGGAGGTTGTTGCATTGCAAAACGAACTGGCCGCCTTCGACGGACTGGTTTGCAGCACCTTCTTTTCGCCCGGCGAACGCGCCTGTCTGAAAACGCTGCTCACCGCCTCGTTCGCCCGCATTATCTGGGTGCAACCCATGGCCATGCCCGAGCAGATTCCTGTGGACTGGACGGACGCCTTCCTCGAAGGCCGTGTGCTCTGGCTCTCCGCCTTTCCCGATGATCAGCCGGACGCCACCCGCGAAAACTGTCAGCTAGCCAACCACTGGGTCGAGCAGCTCTGTCTGTCTGCCCGGAAATAAACGTACTCAAGAGCCTCCGCTTTCACCATCCGAAATTCGGACGGCCCGTCACCGTTGATCTCGATCTTCCGGATGATATGAGGCGGTTGTTGGGAAATTTATAACGGTTTATCGTGCTTTCGTACTATTGTCTGTGACTACGCGAAGTTGTTTGGGGGAGGTATCGGGGACGTCTTCAAAAAGTTGCTTTTGTCCCAACACTGTAATGTACATCCGATCATGACGTCCGTCATCGACCCATGTTGATTCCGTGATGGGAATTTTGATGCTTACTGGCGTTCCATTGGTAGAAACGTATTCAATTCGGACATGCGGCATTCCAAAAAAAGGCGCGAATTCCCAATCACTCCAGCAGAAATAGATTTGCTGTATTTGTCGTGCATCGCTGAATTCTCTGACAAAGGCTGGCGTCGTGGAGTCTTTGGCGAGAGGCAGTGTTTCGTAGCCGCATCCGAAAGAAAGCAGGCAAAGAAGCATCAATAGGAGACTTTTCGCTTTCAATTTGTGAACGCCTTTTTGGTTAGAACTTTCTCAGTGCCTTGATCCGTTCAAGGACGGGCGGGTGGGAGTATTGGAGGAAGACTTTGAGCGGGTGGGGGGTGAGGTTGGAGAGGTTGTCGACGGAGAGTTTTTTGAGGGCGTCAATCAGCGCAACCGGCTGGCCGGTGGTTTCGGCAGCGAAGGCGTCGGCTTCGTATTCATGTTTGCGCGAGAGGATGCTTCCCGCGATGCCGAGGATCATGCTGATGGGCGTGTAGAGGAAGCCGAAGAAGATGAATCCGGCGTAGAGCGGCGTGCCTTCAATTCCGAACGCGGCGTACAAGCCCTGTTTGG
>JBAYVX010000061.1:0-9133 GCA_041674365.1 Kiritimatiellales bacterium
CGTTAAGCCATCTGCATATATTTCGTGATTAAAGTTATCCCATCCATGCTTTACTATTGCGCTAAAGAAATGATTGTTTCTTCTATACCCCAATCCGTTGCGACATCTTCTTTCAATAAGTTGCTTTGTAATTCCTATGTATTTTTTACCCTCTGGAGAAGTGTGAATATACACGCAAAATTTGCTACTCATTAAACACCCCCTAAAATGGAATCACATCATTTATCGTTGTTTCTTTCCCTAAGTCCGAATACTTGATTTTGTTTTCTCGCATGATCATTTCTGTGTCGAAATCGTCTTTATACGCCTTATAAAGTCGATTGAATTTATCAAGCGACATATGCCCGATTTCTCGCTCAGAGAATCCCATTTTCTTGCCTTTGAATAATACCCACGCAAAATCTATAGGTTCTGGTTCTACGTGGTCGTCAAGTTTTTTTCTTCACCCGATAAATCACCTGTCGTATTACCGGGTGTTTTCCCCTTGCCCGATGTTAGCGAAGTGATTGTTTTTATGCTTTCAGCGAATCCTAATGACGATATGATCCTGCCTACCTGCTTATGTGTTACGAACGGAACCTTTTCAGTCCGCTCTTCATTTTCCATGTCAATTCCTTCGTTGATGAATTCCTGAAATGTCCAAATAACATCTTTTATCTGTGCCTCGCTATCATCATCAGGCTCCATCGCTTTGCTCCACTGATCAAGTGTGCCGAATTTTTCCTGTATTATTTCAATGACATTCATTGTAAATGCTATCGGATATTCTTTGTCTCCTGCTTTTATGTGTGATAATTTATCTATCATACCGCTCTCCCTCTTAATAAATAGAGCCGGGCATTTCTACCCGGCTCCCTGTTCTAATAATTATGATGTCTTAACAACGATGATTTCTGTTGTCTGTGACTGTTTCCCTGCTTCCTGTGCAATGAGCGTGAGTTTCTTTGTTCCGATTGCCATTTCGATTGCGGATGATGCCTGACCGCTGATGATATTTTGCACAAACACGCCATCAACCAATAGTTGGATGATATGCGATGCTGCTGTCGGAGTGACTGTGACCGATGCGGCAGATACGCCGCCAAAGGTATAGTATCTTATAGCAGCGCCAAATGCCGGTGATAATGTTCCGCCTGTTCCAGCTAATGATAATGCACTTAAACCAGTAGATGCATCTACAGGGATTCCTGCTTTGGTATTCAAGTATGCGATTGCGTCTGCTTCGAGCGTAAAGGATTCTTCTTTTTTCCAGTCGCCGGAAGTGTCTGTCAAAATCGTTCCGTCCAAAGAGTGTGTGCCGAATGCCAACGATTCTTTTTTTGTTTCGTTGTTGTCTGCCGGTTCTGAAAACTGCACTTTTGGAAGCCATATCGCACGATATGATACGACATTGTCAATCAGTTCTGCACCATAGAATCCGAATCCGACATAAGGATAAGCGTCTGCTTGGTTTGATGTGATTTCGTTTCCGACAACGACATGTCCCAACAAAAGTGATTTGTCGGTTTTTGTCATATTGGTAGTATCAACCGTGATTGTTCCTTTTTTGAATGATTTGTGGCTCTCTGCGATGCCATCATCGCCGTAAAGCTGAATATCATTCATTTCGATTTTAACATCAGCCTTAATACCTTTACCAAGCACTCCAGATGATGTTCCCTTGTAGACAGGATATTTTAATCCTATTTTTGCCATTTATGATTCCTCGCTTTCTGATGCTCCGGATATCGAACACTGGAACACCACATGGTTTGTTTTTGTTTCTGTTTCGTATAGGCTTGTGACTGTCGGATAAGTGAATCCGGCTTTAAATAATTTAAATCTGATTTGTCTTTTGACCGACATGAAATCAAATGTGCCCGGTGCAAATAAGTGCACCTGAATGTATGCTGCGTCGATAATCGGTTTATCATCTGCGTATTCAATCGCCCGGTCATCCTCATAGTTAAACGTAATATAGGTCGTTGCGGTTCCGCTATAGTTTAAAAAGGCAACAGGATATCCCAATGAGGCTAATGTCGTTTTTACCAGTGCATTAACGTCCATCCAATACCTCCTGTTCGAATATCTCCTGCATTTTTCTTTCGACTTCGCCGCTTGCTTCTGATTCCAACATAGCATTGGTCAGTATTGGCGTTGGCGCTTGGTTCTTCGTTCCCCATTCCATGTATGCCAGTTTTTCAGCGTTCCGAATCGGCACTTTTCGCTCACGAGTAACTCCGTTAGCATCTATATATTTGGTCGACATCCCAGTCGGAGCGACAAAAACATACCATCCCCACTTATTGATTGATGGCTTTGCGACTCGCATCGATTTCATTAATTCATAAGTTCCGACATGCTTGTTTAACGCCCTACCGACATTCCTCGAAACGATTACGATTGCACCCGACAGCATCTTTGGCGCTATCTCGTCGATGTTTGCCATTTTCTGCATCATGCGCACGAATTGCGGATCAACTTCAAAGGTAAATGATGCCATATTTATACCGCCTTACAGTTCAGCTCTATTATCCCCAACCCTTTTTGATATGCTCTGACAATGTCATAAACATCTTCCCCTTCAATAACTTGTATTTGATTACCCCAGTCTTCAACGTGAACTTCGTAAACTTGCGTCACTTTAATCCCACCATTATTTGCTGCATAAAATTCTGATCGTGAAACAGATTTTTTGTTTGCCCACACCAATATATCTATAGGTACTTTAGTTGGAAATCCGTTTGCGTCAATTCCAGGAGTTATTCTGCGAAGTGATATTAAATCCGAATAATACATTTTATACCTCCTCAACCGTATATAGCCGGCATCGCCGTAACTCGTCCTTCTGCTCAAGATAGTCTGTTTTATTCGCCTCTGCATCTTCATTTGATAGTCCGAATTTCCACCTTGCAAAAGACCGGACAGCCCCTAGTATGAGACTGTCCGATTCGTCATTTGCTTTTGTTGATATTATTCCGACTTTTATGAGGTCAAGGCGGCACTCTTCGATGATGTCAGTCAGTTCCGCATCGACATCAACTGATGTGTTTCTGCGCACAGCACGTCTGATTTTGGTTAAATAACCTGCTCCTACCGCCATGATATGCCTCCTTAAATAATAAGATAAATGTCGAGTATGGTTGTGCCATCCGGTGTGCCGTTCATGGCGAAAGTGTTGGAACAGAGAACCGTTCCGCTATTCGCAACGGTGCCGCTGTCATCTGCGTTGTTGAACAGGTTCGCAAGAACCAGCTCATCGGCGGGAATCTTATAGGGAATGCCGATAACCTTACCCCATCCAACATTGACAACATCTTCCGCAACGCCCGTGACGGTGTTGGCCGTGATACTACCGAGTGTAACGTTAGAATCGCCAGCGGTTTTCAGCACAAGGTTGATTGCGGAATCCTGTCCGGCGTAGGTTAGGCTTTCAATGGTGATATCCGCGCCGGTTCCGGCCGCGAGCCACTTCGCCTTAAACTTTGTGTCAGCATTGAGCGCGGCCTTGAGCTTTGTGGCAGCCTTGGTTTCCGTATCATCGGTAGATAGATACGCACAACTAATGTCGTAAGCTGTGCCGGTTGCGGCAGAGGTGAAAGTGTAAACGCTCGTTCCGGCTGCCGACGCTGCGGCCGTTACCGAAATGGTGGCTTTCTGCTTCGCCGGTGTGCTGCTCTGAATGGGCAGGTCAACCTTTGTTACAGAGGCAAACGCTTTCGCGCCAACCTGTGGGGTCTGTCCGGCCGTGGTAAAGGTTTCGTCAATCGCGTCACCCGCAAAGTCTGTGCCGTAAACCTTTACAGTCGTGCCCGTGACAGCGGCGGCGCTTGGAGTTATCTTTACATTGCGCGGCTCAGGGATTGCCCCAAAGCCTGTGATAATAGACTGAACCGCCGAGCCAAGCTTGAGAGCGGCAATCCCGTCCGCATCTTCGGCAGCGGGAGCGAGGCTGTAATGAGCCAGAAAACTACGGTCAACTGAGAAGTTACCCGCGTCCGTTTTGATTCGCCCGATTTTCGGGTTAAAGGGTACTCTTGCCATTTTGTTGTTTCCTCCTGTTTATTAGTAAGGGGCGGATGTTTCACCGCCCCAGCTTACTTTATTGGATTATCCTAAGTTCTCTTGACTCTCAGGAAGCCGTTTTTCGCTGTGACATTTCCGCCGGAGAACACAACGCCGCGATGAGCTATCATGCCTTCTCTGAATTTGTAATCTGTCGATCTCTGAACATCGATGTCGGAGAATATGGCCATTGTGTAATTACTGAGAGGGCCATATGCCATGCAATACTGTCCCGTAGTTGTCGCGGCTGCTGATATAGCTTTGCAATTTGAATTGATGATGAAAGGAATATTGTCGATTATTCCGTAATTTCCTTTTGCCTTGACATCATGGATCTTGCGGCCGTTTGAATCGCGAAGCATTGCAAATGCCTTCAAGTCGACTTTGTTCAATACCAGCACTGCGATATCTTCAACATTTTCGTCACCACCGAATGAATATATGATCTCGTCCAGGGTGTTTTCATCAATTTCTGCAAAATCGATATCTTTTGCAGCATCGATAGCCGTTGCGTTGTTGTCGAAGATTCCGACAAAATGCCCGGTTGTTCCGTCGCCGATAAGAATCTCTTTTGTGATTTTCTTTCTCAATGCGATTGAAATCCCTTTAACAACTTCGCCGTCGAAGTTTGCGGCCGGCAATTTGTTTAGTTCTTCCGAATCTTCAGTGTATGCGACGATTTTTGATTTGGTGACATCGGCATACCCGAATGTTGCGTCTGCGTCGGTCAGAGTTGAGTCGTTTTCTGTGGCATACTCACCTTCGCCATATCCGGTTGAATAGGGCTGTTTGAAACTTTCACCACCGGTGAAATGCTTGATGTTGACATTGTCCAGCAAAGTCGATACTTCGTTGAATGTCGGCTTGATATCAGCTGCTTGATACGAAGGGATGATGACGCCGGTTGACGCGATGGTCACTGCACGTTTTTCCATCAGTGCTTTACCGCGTTTTTCTGATTCGCTGTCAACAGTGGGTTTTACGGCTTTACCGAGTCTGCCTTCAAGGTTCTGCTTATTTCTTAAAGCAGTCTCCTCAGCTTCAAGAGTTGTCACTTCAGTATCGAGCTCTACCAGTCTTTTTTCATCAGCAGTTCCGAGTTCGTTTTTGATCTCCGCTTTGCGGGCCATAATTTCGTTCAATCTTTTTTCCATTTAATTTTTTCCTCCATTAATTTTTAATCTTAGTTCCAGTCTTTTTCTTGTAAGTTCGGTATCCACCGTTTGCTGATGTTGTCGAGCTACCGCCTCCGCATCAGCCTTACGCGCTTCGATACTGGTATCGTCATAAGCGGGAATATCCACCGCCGAAACGTCATATAATCTCTTGACTCTTAAAACAGTCCACATCCTGTTTTCATAATCGTATGCTTCCTGACCGATCGTAAATTGAAAACTCATCCTGTCGATATATCCTTTTGATATTTCGTCATAAAGCCGTCTGCCTTCTTCCGTGCCATCTAGCCTGGCGCGCATAAAAAGCCCGGTTCCATCAACAGATAACTGCAAGGTTTTATTTCTGGTTCGTGCTACGACTTTACCGCAATGGTTGTAATTAAAAATGACGTCATCCATCTTTGCTTCAGTGAATGCGTCACTTGAAATTTGTTCCTTGTATTCATTGCCGTTCATTTCAAATAAAACTGTCGGAGAGTTAAATCGAGCGGCATACCCTTCAACCCATAATTCCGGATCCTGTCCTTCTATTTGTTCTGATCGTATCTGAAAATCAAATCTTCGTTCAATAATGTTTTTTCTATCCATTATCATCCTCCTGCGCTGCCGGATCTTCGGCTTCTGGTTTATCAGCTGGTTCATTTCCTGTTTGATACTTACTTTGATCAGTTTCTTTTACATAATTCAAACTGACTTGTGCAACATCGCCACCCTCGACTGGAGCGTAACCGAACATTTCAAGTATTTGATTTTTTGTAAATAATCCAATTTCTTTGGATATTGTCACAAGGTTTGTTTTTGTCTGCATTGATGTGTTCATTAAAATCGAAGTGTTGAATATTATTCTGTTCCCGGCGTCTTTCTCGCCTTGGGTGAAACATGCATTAGTAAAGGCTTGCCCCATTTGGATTAGCCTAGGTTCAATCACACTTTCAAACCATGCTCTGAATTGATCTTCCGTATAGTCAGACATTAAAATATCATCTGATGTCCGCCAATATCTTAAGATGCTATCGCGGATTTCTTTCATCTGCATTGCGTTGGCCGACCACGGCGTTACGCTTAATGGCGTGTATTCTTCCATTGAATCTATGCCGACAACACCGCCGTTTACTGCGGCTGCCGAATATCGTTCGGCAAATGATTGTTGCGATAGTTTAACGTCATCGCCATCAAGCATTGCCTTTTTTTGTTTTATAATCCCACGAATTTTATTTGAAACTGTAACAGCATCAAGTAAACTTGCATTTGTGGCTTTTATCATCGTGAGAGTATCGGTTATCGCATCATTTCCATCACCGGCAACATCGTATCGATTAAAAAACTTTCTAAGCAACACTACATCTTCAATCGGTAATGCTCTTTCCGTTCCTTCGTCATCAACAAACTTGACAGCATATCCACCAGTGTCAATAGGACAGATTTCAAAACTATTCATCGCAACCGGTATCATCATGACCGGCTGCATGTTATCTTTCCCGCCCCATTTGATATAGCACATCGATATCGTATTGTTTTCCAAATGACTAATTAATTTGTATTTAAGATCATAACCAGTCATCAAGCCGTTTGGCTGAAGATTTAACAATTTTGAATACGGTGAATTTCGTTTTATTTCTTTTATTCGGCCTTCCTTGTCTAGAACAACATGCATAGCTTCAGCTTTTGCAGTATGTGATGCTATACAATCAATGACCGACCGGACTGTTTCCTGTTCATATATTTCTTTGTTGAATGGAGCTGACTTTGCAGAAGATCCGGCGTAAACGTATCGAATCTTGACAAACCCGAATAATTTTTGAAATAATCCCATCGTTTTACCTCGCGTCATCGAATATATTTTTTATATTCATCCTCATGGTTATAAAAGCTTGTAAACGCATTCAATAGGCTAACCATCCCGTCAATGCGTTTTGTTGAAGCAGTCTTTACCGGTTGTATTGAATTTATGCCGTCTTTGTTCAGTGTTTTTACTCCAGTGTTTAGCAAACACCACCGTAGCATCGGATTATTGTTGTAAATTACTTTATGATCTTCAAATAGTCCGCCCATTTGTTTCATCGGATATGTCCATGTAATTGGGCCTTGTCTTAAATATTCCATGTCAAATCCGATTTCTTTCATTTCCGGAACCCAATACCCGGATAAAGCGGCGTCATATCCAATCCATAATGGCCGGATATTATAATTTTTTACCATGTCGACAAACCATTGTGAGACTGCATGAAAATCTACTGTTGCGCCATCACATATTGTCAGCCATCCTTGTGCTGCCCAATCCTTGTATGGCGCCTCTCTTTTATCGCCGGTTTCTACTTTGTCAATTCTGGACGCTGGCAGGAAGTATTTTTGTAAGACATAGTACTTATTATCATTCGGCTTACAGACAAGCAGCGTCGCACATGTCAAGTCCGTTGTTGCTGAAAGGTCACACCCGCCGATAGCATATGATTTACGTAAATACTCCATGTCGATTTTTGTTTCATTTACAGCTGACTTATAATCCAACCATGCTTCGGCCGTATTTTCTGGAATATTAAAATCTTTTGTCAGAAGCGTCGGTAAAAACTTCGGATCTCTTTTTGCTTTTTCCACATTCTCTGCAAGTGTCTCATATGATTTAATGCTTCCAAGACCAGGGTTGGCTTTTCCCCAGCATTTCGGATCAGTCCATTCTTCGCGACTGTCGAGTTCATAAATTAATGGCAATACCCTGTAATCTTCATAACCGACATCCCATAAAGCAACATGTGAGTAATACTCATACTTGTTATCAAAAAACATTTCTCTGACAAATCCGTTAGTCGAGATAAGCCATGCAAGCGGCTGCTCTCTGGCTTGCTGTGATTGATACATAACATCAAATACTTTGCTTGTCTTTGCTTCGTGCCATTCGTCAAGGCTAAAAAAATGGGCGTTGAGTCCATCCATAGTCGTTGTATCAGCCGCCAATGCTTTTATGAAAGAAAATGTCGCCGGGAAATAAATGTCACTCTGTCTTTTATTGGTTATGCTTCTCAATGATTCCGATTGCGATCGCATATTGACAGCTTCGTTAAATATAAGAGCCGCCTGGTCTTTTTTATTTGCGCAACAATATATTTCTGCTCCTAATTCGCCATCAGCAACCACCATGTAATGCTCGACTGTTGCCGTTTCCGTTGATTTTCCACATTTCCTTCCGCGGACGTCACCCACTTCACGAAATCGCCGCTTTTTTGTAGATTTTTCTTTCCAGCCAAAGACAAGTTGAAATTTAGCTTTTTGAAATAATTCCAATCTAACTGGTTGTTTGCCCCATTTCCCTTTGCTGTGTTTACAATATTTTTCTATGAAATCAATAACTCTCTGCCCTGCGTATTCATCAAAATAAAAAGGGAAATCCTGTGGCGGATTATCCATCCATCCGACTTCCCTTTCATAAACAGCTCTTACTTTAATGCTTACGACTTCTTCGCCTGTCTGAATTGCATTTAAATATTCTCGCGGCCAATTCATTTAACACCATTCACATATTCCAAGATGCCTTTCCCGGCTCCCGGAGTTGCCGAAGCCGGGAGAGCATCTGCTAATTGCTTCATAATGGATTGATAATTTTTATTCATCGAATTATATAAACGCGCAACAGGCCGCTCGCGATCATACGGATCCATTTTTTCAGATTGACAAAACTGTTCCACATATCCTCCTTCATCAAGATCTTTTTCATAATCTTCTAAAGTGATTCGCATGTATGCAGCTCGCCGGATCAGCCCTTCGATTACAGACTTCTCGTTTTTATCTAAATCGTTGTAGATCTTATTAAGTCGCTTTAATTCACGAGATATCCGTTCTTCTTTGGTATGTTCTTTTGCCATAGTATTCACCTTCTTTGGGGTAGGGGGTTACGCGCAACTCAGTCAGTAACAGAAAGA
>JBAYVX010000062.1:0-8981 GCA_041674365.1 Kiritimatiellales bacterium
GTTGCTCATATATCGTATTACGATATATGCACCATTATTTTGCCCTTAAATGATTTTGCCTGAATAGTCTCATCCCCATTCGCGCGAATTCGCGTTCATTCGCGGTTTGCTTAGTCGCGGAATGGAAGAATGTCGTCGAGCGTATTGGTGCCGATAAGAGCCATTAAAAGGCGGTCGATGCCGAGTGCGCAGCCGCCGGACGGCGGCATACTTTCCAAACATTGGATAAATTCTTCATCGATGGGATAAACCGTTTTGCCAAGCGCCCTTCTCTGTTCGCCCCACTTCTCAAAGCGAGCGCGCTGCTCGACCGGATCGGTGAGTTCGCTGTAGGCATTGGCGATTTCGATGCCGCCCAAATACAGTTCCCAGCGCTCGGCGACTTTTGGATTGTTCGGCTTAAGCCGCGCAAGTGCACAGCATTCGGCAGGATAATCCATCAGGATGACGGGAGCGTCTTTCGGCAGATTCGGCTCGATTTTTTCGACCATGTCGAAGTCAAAACGGTCGACATCGAAGTTTTCGACCGGATTCCAGCCGGCAAACCGTTCGTAAATTTCAGCGATGGTAAAAATTTTCCAATCCTTGGAAACGCCGGGTGAGGTCACCCGGCCTACAATGGATTTTACATCTTTGAGCATGGCGTTGTAATCACCGCCGGCGCGGTACCATTCGAGCATGGTGTATTCGGGATGGTGGCGGTCGCCGCGTTCGCCCTGCCGAAAGCATTTGCCGATTTCGAAGATTTTCCGGGCGCCCTGCGCAAGGAGCTTTTTGTGGTAGAGCTCGGGCGACGTGCGCAGCCAACGATCACCGGACGGTTCGGCATCAATATGCAGTTCCATGCAGGGCGTTTTCATCCGGATGGGCGTTTCGACTTCGATGAACCCTTCGGAATGAAAAAACGCCCGGATGCTTTGCATCAGGGCGTCGCGCACTTCAAATTTTTCGATCGAGGTCATCAGGCTTTAGACACCCGGTCGGCGTATTCGCCGGTGCGGGTGTCGATTCGAATAAGATCGCCTTCGTTGATGAAGAGCGGAACGGAAAGTTCGTAGCCGTTGTCGATGCGGGCCGGTTTCTGGACGTTGCTGCTGGCGGTGTTGCCGCGCGCACCCGGCTCGGTTTCAGCAATAACTTTTTCGATGAAGGTGGGCAGGCTGATATCAAGCGCCTTGTCTTTATGGAAGAGAATATCCACTTCCATGTCTTCAACAATGAAGTACTGGTTTTTTCCGAGCTGTTCCCGTGTCAGGTGAATTTCTTCGAAGGTGTCGTTGTCGGAGAAAACAAAGTCGTCGCCATTATGGTAGGAGAAGGTGAAGGTGCGGGATTCGAGGTTGGCTTTGTCGACCTTGTCGCCGGAGCGGTAGCTTTTCTCAAAGGTGGTGCCGGTGGAAAGGTTTTTGATTTTGCAGCGGTAAATAGCCTGTCCTTTTCCGGGTTTGGAGAACTGGAAGTCAGTGACGATACACGGCTGGCCGTCGATTTCGATTTTCAGCCCTTTTTTGAGTTCGGATACTTCGTACATGGTTGCTCCCTGGAAAAATTAAGCGGCGGATTATCCATAAATCCGAAGGAAAGAAAAGGGTTTTTTCGTGTCAGGCGGATTCATCGCCGGAGACGATTTTGAGTTTCTCGATCCGGTAGCGCAGGATGCGGCGGGTGGTTCCGAGCACCTGCGCAGCACGGGTCTGGATGCCGCCTGCCCGCTGGAGCGCTTTTTCGATCAACCTGCGCTCAAATGCCTCAAGAACTTTTTTCATGGGCCGTCCGTCCGGCTCGGCTACGAAAGGCCGACGGGCCAATTCCCGTTCGAGTCCGGCGACCTGATGTTTCAGGTCGTTCAAGTGCAAAGCCCGGGCAACAACAAGGCGAAGTTCATCGATGTCGAACGGCTTGCGAATGTAGTCGGCCGCACCGAGTTCGAGCGCTTTCATGACGGGCCGGATAGAAGGTGCGCCGCTGATCATGACAACCGGAAGCTGCGGGCGGATTTCGCGGATCATGCGTAAAAAATCGACCCCGTTGATGCCAGGTAAAACGACATCAAGAAGCATCACATCGGGATTCTGCTGTTCGAGCCGGCTGGCGGCCTCTTCGGCAGAGAGCGCGGTGCTAACTTCGTATAACCCTCCGAAAACGACGCGTAACGATTCGATCAGATGAGGATCATCGTCCACGATAAGAAGCCTTTTCATGCGGAGGCTCCTTCTCCGTTATCAAGCGCAGGCAGCGAAAGGCGCACGACGGTTCCGGTTTCGCCGCTGTCGATCGAGACGAGTCCGCCATGATCAATCATGGTACGGCGGACAATGGGCATTCCCAGCCCTACTCCGCGCGCTTTAGTGGTGTAGAAGGGGGAAAAAACCTTTTCGTGCAGCCCGGCAGGAATACCGATACCGTTGTCGCGCACTTCAATGATGACGGCGGAACGTCCGGTGCCGATCTCGCCGGAAAACGCTTTAAGGGATACTTTCGGCGACGCGGCGCCCTCGACAGCGGTAAAAGCATTGTGCAGAAGACGCATGATAGAATCTGCAAGAACGTTGATATCGCCATCAATGGACGGCAGCCCGGATTCTATTTCAATGCTGACGTCTTTTGAATCCGCGTCGCCGTTACGCGCTTTGCAGAGCGCGGTTTCGAGCAGTTCGCCTGCGTTAACCGGCGCAAACTGGAGGCCGGGCGGATTGGCATATTCGTCGAGCTGGTCAATCATGCCGTTGAGGCGTCCAACTTCCTGCGTGGTGAGATCGCGGAACTGTGTGCGGAATTCTTCGTCGCTGTAGCGCTCCGGCAGAAGCTGTGAAAAGGTGCTGATGGCGACGAGGGGGTTGCGAACTTCGTGAGAAATGGCGGAGGCCAGTTCATTCCAGAAGGTGGCGCGCTCGAGATTGTTCTGCTTTTCGCGCAGAATCCGCTCTTCGGTGAGATCGTTGAGTACCGCCATGGCGCCCATACTCTGCCCGTTCTGCTGGAGGCGGCGGATTTGAATGGAGAGTCCGCGACGGGTAAGCGGCTCGGTCCATTCGACAGGACCAACCGCTTTTTCGCCGGCCATGCAACGGTTGAGCAGCGAAGCAATGTAGCTGGAAAGACGTTCAATCGGGCGACCAATGAGGTCAGCGGCGGTTACATGGAGCAGGGTTTCGGCTCCGCTGTTGAACCAGCGGATCGTGCCATCCGCGCCGGTGGCAATAATGCCGACCGGAATGGCCTGCAGAAGATTTTCGGCGAGCGCTTTCTGGATGGCGATGCTTTCGTGCAGCAGGGAGTTTTCAATGGTGACAGATACGTGCTCGGCAAGAAGTGTGAGTTCCTCGATATCGCGCTGTTCAAACGGCGCGCCGGAGGACAAACGTCCGATGCAAAGCCAGCCGATGAGGCGCTCCCGTCCGAAAAGCGGCAGGATAGCTTCCGAGCCGGCCAAATCAAGTGTTTTTTCGAGCAGCAGGCGTTCTTCCATAGACTCGATATGACGCAGCATGGAGCGCGAGATGCTGTGCGCGTGGATTTGGAGCCACTGGACAAACGGATGCGTTTTTTTGAATTCGAGAGAGCGGGTTTCTTCCATACATTTGATGCCGGCGCGGAAACGGTAGATTTCATCAGGTGTGATGGAAAAGACTGCGACACGCGATACATGCGCACAGCTGGCGACGCCCTCCACGATGCTTTCGAGCATGATGCCGATGTTGTCAAAACGGCGAAAGGCGCTGGAAAAATGATAGAGCGACGGCGCAATATTTTCACGCGACGGAGCCGCAGGTGCGGCAGGCCTATGCAAGCCTTCTTTGAGTACGCGGTTCTCCTGTAGAAGCCGCAGGTGCGCCTGCGCCTGATCAAACAGGGTTTGCAGCCGCAAGCGGTCCACCTCACCCTGTTCGACGGCATAGACCCCTTGTGAGGCGGCTCTCAATCCGGGATCGGAACGGGCTGCGCCCAGCGCAATGATGACCGTGTCCGGGAATTCCCTAAGCAATTCCGGGATGACCGTTATGCACTCGGCAGCGCGAAGATCCGCGAAAAGCAGCGTATCGTGATGCTGGTGAAGAAGAAGTTCGAGTTCTGACGGATCACTGATATGGCGTACCGCTGAACGCGAATGAAGATAGCCACGAATGCGTTGAAGCAGTACGCCGTCCTGCGTGTACATGATGCTAACCGGCAGTGCGCTCATTCTTCCTTTTTCTCCTGCTGTTTGAACAAAGGAAATTGCACATGAAAGACAGAGCCCTTCCCTTTTTCGCTTTCTACATCAATGGTGCCGTTATGCTCCTGAATGATCCCGTGTGATACCGACAGGCCGAGACCGACACCGTTCTCTTTGGTTGTGAAGAACGGATCGAAAATTTTGCTTAATTCCTCCGGCGCAATGCCGCAGCCGGTATCCTGAACATCTACCTGGATGCGGTCGCCGTTTTGCATGCCGGTAACCAGCGGAATATCCTGTGAATGCGGGATGACCGATGTGCGCACGGTCAACGTACCGCCTTTGTTCATGGCATGAGTGGCATTAAGGAAAAAATTGACAAAGGTCTGGTTCAACTGTTCGGCATCGGCCTCGATCACATGGCGTCTGGCATCTAAATGCCGCTCCAGAGTAATTTCGTGCTGAAGAAACTGCTGCTCAGCCAACCGCAGTGAGTTTTCAATGATTTCATGCAACGAGACCGGCTTGAGGGCGGCCTTGGCCGGGCGGGCAAAGTTGAGCAGACGGTTAACGATGGTATCGATGCGCTTTACTTCCTGGCCAACCAGATCAAAAAACGTGTGGCGGAAGTCGGCATCGTTATGCTGATGCGGAAGCAGCTGCGTAAAGGTCTTAATGGTTACCAGCGGATTTTTAATTTCGTGGGCCATGCCGGCGGACAGCGTTCCTATGCTTGAAAGACGATCCGTACGACGAATCTGCTCTTCCATTTTTTTGAGCACCGTCATGTCATTAAATACCAGAAGTGCACCAAGCACTTTTCCGGTGTGTCCGTGGAACATAGAACCGCTTACCCGGATGGGAATCTCTTCGTCTCCTTGCATAATCAACATGTCTTTATCACGGAACCCGGCCTGTGTGTTCAGAATCGTTTCCAGACCTTCGATCAGAACAGATGGTAATACGTCGATTGACTTATCGACCACTGCAGATTCTGAAAGGCCTGTCAATTTTTGCGCGCGCTGATTAAACACCGTTACGATGCGGTCAAAATTGACAGCCACAATGCCGCTGGTGAGCGAATCGAGCAGAATATCATTATAGATTTTCCCGTTCTGAACCGCCGTATAGAGGTTGGCATTTTCCAGCGCCACGGCCAGCTGATCGCAAAGCATTTGCAGGGCTCTTTGATCACGTAAATCATAAATGCGTCCCGAATTTTTCGATCCGAGTAAAAGCACCGCTTTTAGATCTTTTCGAAGGAAAACACCCAAGGCAACTGTCACACCCAACGCTTCGAAATTCTCCTGGGCGGCAACAACTAAAGGCGACGGACGCATGCGTTCCAGTGTATCGACTGTAAATGCTTCCCTCTCACGAAGCAAAAGCTGAACAACTGCACTTCCCTGATCAAGCAGGCGACCGCCCTCACCCTTCGGTACCGGATAAAATTGCCGATAGACTCTGGTATTGTCCGAACGCAAAAGAAAAACCTCTTCTGTCCCAAGTGTTTCCTGAATGAGTTCTACAAATTGCGTTACCAGATTGCTCTCAGTAGAAACTTCCTGAAAAAGATGGGCTGCGCGGACAATAACCCGGTCTATATCTAAAAGGTTGGCCGATGCAAAAAGACGATGCGAAACCGTCTGCATCCAACCGTGAGCAGGCACCACAGAGAATGCGACAATCAAAGCGGCCAAAAGGTGTGAAAGATACGTTGTGTCTGGAACCAAATAGTTAAAAACCACCTGAACGACCCACACGGAAAAGACGTACACTCCAGTTAAGTAAATAGCCATCAGGATATACGCAACAGAACGTTGCACTACCGCAGAAACCGCCAAAATTCGGCGGGTGGCAATGCCGTATGCTACAAAACTGTTCATGACAAGAGGGACTAGCGGAAGAAAGCAGGCGACCTCTTGTATGCCGATCAAGTTAGATGCTGTAAAAAGAAATACACCAAAAGAAAACCCAATTAGCCACCCGAAGAGAAGAAACTGGCTCTCTGCCCGTTGAACTCCGGTTGTTTTTTTAAATATTCTCGGAACAGAAATAATCATACCGATAGCTGCGGCAACAAAATATGCAATGTAAAGAGCTATGCCGGCGCCATACTCAAGAAGAGGAATAGTTTCTACCGAATCAGAAAAAGAAGCCGAGTGCAGAAAAAAATCTGTTTGGCACAAAACAACAACTAAAAAAATCGCCAGCAACAAATAGCGAAGTTTATAACACAGCCTGAAAAACCCGATGTCCGGCTCTACAACAACTATACGTAAGATGAAAAATCCGAGTGGCAGAAATCCCGCTGCAGCCGAGACCTGCCGACTCCAGAACATCATCATATTTGAAGATGTTTGAAGTGTGATGACAAACATGCCCAGCAACCAAGCAATGATCAAAACGGTTGTCAGCAAAAAATAGCGATTCACCTTCCGCTGAGAATTAGATCCCCAAACGAGAGAACCAATAACCGCATTTCCGCTCAACCCGATCAAAATGATGGTCTGAAATGTATTCATTTGAATTTTTTTACAACTAGCGTGCTGTTTTCAGCAGCCATGCCGTGCGCATTAGCAAGAATAATGTTGACGTCCGCTTTACGTGGAACCAGTGGTACATGATCCAAATCACATTCAGGATCCGGATAGATTAGATTGGCTGTTGGAGGAATCAGCTGATGCCTCATCGCCTGTGCACAAGTAACCATCTGCATTAGGGCGGAAGATGCCAAGGCATGTCCTGTCACACCATGAATCGAACTGACGGGTATCCTGTAAGCATGCTTACCAAACACCTTTTTAATCACCTTAACCTCATGAATATCCATAGCCGGAGCACTGGGAGCATTGGCGCAAATATAATCAACCTGCTCAGGATAAATCCCTGAATTTTTTAGAGCAGCATCCATGCTTCTATACATCCCGTCCAAATCCCCGCCATCAATTGAATCGGTAAACCTTGCTCCAGCGACAATTTCCATAAGCGGTGTTGCTCCTCTGGCTAAAGCAGAATCCAGCCTCTCCAACACCAGAAAACCCGCACCTTCAGAAAAAACAACTCCGGAACGTTTTTTATCGAACGGGCGGCACACTTCTTCCGGTGGAAAATCTGTTGAGGACGAAGTCAGTCTTATGGCGGCAAAGCTTGCTACAGTAACGGGTGTTAAGTATGAATCCACCGCACCAGCAAACGCTATATCTGACCGACCCGTTTGAATAAGCCTCGTCGCCTCACAAACTGCGTCTAAGCCCGACGGACAGCAAGAAGATATGGTGGTTACAGAAGCCCGAAATCCAAATACGTGAGAAATGGCTCCTGCCGTCGCAGCCGGTGGAAAAGCCCGAACCGTAAGCGGAACTTTGTGCGGACCACTTTTACTAAGCACCTCAGCATTTCGTTCAATCAGATGATTGGCGCTGGAAGCCACACCCATCATCACTGGAATAAAATCATACTGCTTAAGACTCTCCGGCGTCAAATTGGCCTGCTCAAGCGCTTGCTTGCACGCCGTTAATCCCATTTGAGTCTGATGCGAGTAACGGTTTGGACGACAGTCCTTTCCAAAATAGTCGCGTAGATCAAAATTTTTAACTTCGCCAGCTATTTTAACAGGAAAATCACTGGCATCAAACCGAGTAATCGGCCCAATGCCGCTCTTACAATGAATCAACGACTCCCAAAAAACATCCACACCGATGCCGTTCGGAGCCACAATTCCCATGCCGGTTACAACAACTCTGTTTGTCGGTTCCACACTGACTCCAAATTAAAGGTGCTTAGGGGTGTTTAAAAATGTTCACCGGAGAATAGTGAAGGTGTACAGATTTGTACACTTAAGATTGTCAGGAAAAATCATGCCGGCAACCGGGTAGCAAACAATCGGATCAAACAGCGTGGTGTGTACATTTTTGTCCACCACAATTCCGACTAACCAACCCCCATTGCGTCCGTTAATTCCCTGGATCAATTTTGTACAATAGGTGACTTTTTGTATGGAAAAATAAATGCGCGGAAACTAGACTACTCCGGCTTACCTGTAGGATTTGGACGGTTTTTAAACAAAAGATTGGAGACATTGAAAGCATGATCAACAAACCCCATGTTGCGCCAAGCCCTGTTGTAATATTTATCACCACAATTCTTGTTTCGTCAGCGCTTTTTGCAGACGGATATCGCAACCCGCCGGAAGGCGCACAAGCAATTGGAATGTTCGGAGGTTACAGAGCTTTTGCGGATGATGCTAATGCCACGATCCACAACTCGGCCAACCTTGTCGACCTTGAGCAACCGATGGTTCAGATCAACACAACTTTCGGATATGGCCGCAACGAGTTCAAAAACGGTACCGTTTCCGATGAAACCAAAAATCCGTTCTTTGCCCTTCCCGGCTTTGCCGCCGCCATGCCGTTTAAAGACGGAAAATATGCTGTCGGACTCGCCACGTATATCCCTTTTGGCCGCTCCGTTGAATGGAAGGATTCTGGATATTTTTCAACCACACCGAATGTTTCTTATTCTGGAAGCATGATGGTTGCTGATTTTAGTCCGAATTTTGCCATACGAATAACTGATTCGCTTTCCATTGGTGTCGGTGCGGATTTTTATTACGGACAAGTAAAGCAATGGACCTGTCTAGCTCCAGGAGGCGCGCTGGTTTCCAAGTTAACTGCAGATGGTACCACTGTTGGATGGAACGCGGCAGCAACCTGGAAGATGACTCAAAAACAACGATTGGCTCTTACCTACCACTCGCCGTTTACTATCAAATATTCCGGTGAGGACTATCTTTCGAACGGAACGAAAGGTGATGCCAACGCAA
>JBAYVX010000063.1:0-8971 GCA_041674365.1 Kiritimatiellales bacterium
AAACCGGCGGGCGGTGCAGCGACGGAAAGCGCTGGAACAGGTCGCGCACAAAGGTTTTGTGTTTGCGGCAGGTTTCAATCGCTTTTTCCGCCCGGGACAGGTTTTCAACCAGCAGCGCTGAGCCGTCCATCTCGACATGGAGCGGAACAATCTCCGCAACAAATTCCGGCGCGGCGGTTTGCGGTTTCCAACCGGCGGTAAACTGATCGTGCGAACAGAAACGGGCGAGGAAACAGAGAAACAGCGGCAGGTCGGTGAGCACATAGTGATGTGTTGCCCGGTCAATGCCTGCGGGAAGTTCCAAAGGTTGGAACTTTTCAAAACGACGCACCCAGAAATGCTCGTGGCGGGCGAGCTCCGAGTTCAGCGTTTCCAGTTCTTTTCCAAGGTTTGGAAACTCAGGCTCATTCACGAGCCAGTCGCCGGATTCGCCAATGGAGGGAAAGTGTAAATCCACCGGGTCGCCGTCCAGCGTACGCATCGAACCGTCAGAACGAATCACATAGAGTTCACCGCCGAGCAGCACCTTGGGCAGACCGAGATCGTTGGGCTGGTTACCGAAATCAAGTGCTCGGCGCAGTGCATCGATTTCGGCCTGCGGGCAACTCCAGTCGATCAGTCCGCCGTTGGCCGGACGTTTGTGGAGCGGATAGTAAGTGCGCTGCTTCAAATCCTGCTGCGTACGGGATTCGCGTCCTTCGACCAGCTCCAGCGCCAATTCGCTGAGCGCGTTGATCGCGGCATCGTAACAACGGGCATTGAGTGTAAACGAGGTGTCGTTTTCGAAAATCTCTACGGTGCGCTGTTTGAGCAGATCGCCCGCATCCACTTCATCCGCCATTAAATGCCAGCTGACGCCGTGGAACCGCTCTCGGTTGATGATGGCCCACGCCGTTGAATAGACCCCGGCGTAACGCGGAAGCGGCGCATCGTGATAGTTGATCGCACAGCGGCGCGGCAATGCCAGTACATCCGGCTTGAGAATATAACTGTTGACGATGCTGAAAAGAAAATCGAACGGCTGCACGGAAAGGATTTTCGCGAAACTCTCATCCGGATGATACCACGGCACGCCCTTCTCTTTCGCCCAGTGCCGGTTAGCCGCATCGGGCGAAATGAGACCAAGCACGCGCAGTCCGCGCTTGCGCAGAACCTCGGTACAGCGCAGGCAGAGCGAGCCTTCGCCGATAACAAAACAAGTCGGCGCTTCTTCATCGCCCGCCTGCAGATAGCCGCCAAGCGGACGATGCGGATCTTTAACAATCTGCCGTGCAAGCATCAGAAAATCGGCAACCGTTTGATCAATGGTGGCGGCGTTGAATATTTCAGTGTCATATTCGAGCTGCCCTTCAAGCTGCCCTTCCCGTTCGATGAAATAGAGCAGCATATCCATTTTGGATGTGTCGTTGCCGATTTCATCGTCCGTGAGCGTGAGGCCGGCGAACGTTTTGGTCGGCAGCGGCATGTTGTGAAGAATGAGCGAGTTGCGAAAGACGGGATGACGCGTTCCGTCACTGACGGCCTCCATGACTTTCTCAAATGGAATATCCTGATGCGCATAGGCCTCGAGAGCCGTACGACGAACCCGGTCAAGCACGGCGGAAAACACCGGCGCACCGGAAAAGTCGGTGCGCAGTGCGAGCGCATTAATGAATGTGCCGATGACGTTTTCGACCTGCGGGTGGTTGCGGTTGGCAATGGCCGTGCCGGTGATGATATCGTTTGAACCGGTGGCGCGGTGCAGCAGCGTCTGCCAGATGGAGACAAGCACCATGAACAGCGAGGCGTTTTCGCGGCGGCCCAGCGTGGTGAGCGCGGTGGCGAGATCGGGCGAAACCGTGAAGGCGTGGCGTGCGCCGCGATGCGCGGGGACATCGGGACGCGCGTGATCGGCCGGGAAACTCAGATCCGGGCGCGGCGCGGCCAGTTTGTTTTTCCAGTAATCGAGCTGCGGCTGCAACGCGCCGCTCCGGATGCGTTCATCAAGCCATGCGGCGACATCGGAATAGTGCCGTTCAACCGGCGGCAGCGGCGAGGGTTTTCCATTCAGGAACGCTTCGTAGATCTGCGCAAACTCGGTGTTGAAGAGACTGATCCCCCACCCGTCGGCAGCAATATGATGGATGTTAAACAAAAGCTGGTGGCAGTTTTTATCCAGCTTGATCAGCTCCGCATGAATCAGCGGCCCTGCGGAAAGATCGAAAATATGTCGGCCGTTTTCCAGCCGCATTTCCGCCGCACGGCGGTCGCGTTCGGCGGCTTCTATTCCGATCAGGTCGGTGAGCTTGACCGGCACATAGACGTTATCAAGTGGACGCTGCACCATTTCGCCGTCTTCCATGGTATAAACCATGCGCAAAGAGTCGTGTCGGCGAACCACTTCGTTGAATGCCCGTTCCAACATGTCCACATTCAATGGACCGTGCAGATAAACCACTTCCGGAATGTTGGATAAAACTCCGGAGCGATCCGACTGATGCAGCATCCACATGGTGCGCTGCGACGGCGTCAGCGGATAAGAAGAACGTCCGGAAGCCAGAGGAATTTCGTTGCTTACCGTTCCCGCGCTGCGACGCGGATCAATTAACGCCGAGAGCTTTGCGACCGTCGGATTTTCATAGAGGTCTTTCAGCGAGATATCCACACGAAGTTCCGTCTGGATTTTAGATATGAGCTGCGTGGCCAGAAGGGAGTGGCCGCCCAGCATAAAAAAGTGATCGTTTAATCCCGCGTCCGCCGTCTTCAGCACGTCGGAAAAAAGTTTTGCAACTTTTTTTTCTGTTACGGAAACCGGCGGTATAAACTCTGCGGCCCGCAACTGTTCAAGATCGCGGGGCGCGGGCGGCGGCAGTGCCTTGCGGTCGGTTTTCCCGTTGGGTGTGAGCGGAATCTGCGGCAACCGGATGAAAAGCGACGGAATCATGTAGAGGGGCAGTTCGCGCGCCAGAGCTTCGCGAAGTTTTTCGCCGGATGGCACACTGTGTTCCTGCACCGTGTAATAGGCAACGAGGCGGCGCAGTCCGGGGATATCCTCGCGGGCAACGACCACCGCTTCACGAATTCCTTTAATCCGGCACAACGCGGATTCGATTTCGCCCGGCTCTACACGGTAGCCGAGAAATTTAATCTGCTGATCCATCCGTCCGGCAAACATCAGGTTGCCGTCGGGCAGCCGCACGGCGCGGTCGCCGGTACGGTAGAGCCGTCCGTGCGCAGTCTCCAGAAACGCTTCGGCGGTCAGCCGGGGACAGTTCAGGTAGCCGCGCTCCACCTGAACACCGCCGATATACATTTCACCTTCTTCCCCGTCGGCGACCGGTTCCGTTTTTTCGTTGAAGAGAAAAATTTCGACGCCGTCGAGCGGTTTGCCGATCGGCGTGTTGCGCTGCGGAACGCCGGAGCCGTCCACACAGTAGCAGGTGCAGTACACGGCGGCTTCGGTCGGGCCGTAGCCGTTGATGATACACAGCTCCGGCACCGCACGGGCAATATGGATCAACCGCCGTTCAGGAATCGGCTCAACACCAGTGAGCAGACGGCGCAAGCGGCTCTGCCCGGGATGGTCGCGTGTCCACGCTTCCAGATCGGCGATCATGGCCGGAGGAACATAAGCCGAGGTGATCTGCTCCGCGCAGAACCAGTCCATCAGCTTCGGGGCATCCAGACGAATTGCTTCCGGCACAATCACCAGCGTTGCACCGCAAATGAGCGGAGAGAAAATTCCGTACACGGAAACATCGAAGCTGAGACTGGTCCACCAGCTGCACGCATCGCCGGAACCGAGTGCGCGGCGGCGCTGCGCATCATTGAGCATATTAAGCGCGCCGCGGTGATGACAAAGTACCCCTTTCGGTTTACCGGTGGATCCGGAGGTATAGATGATATATGCGAGATCATCCGCCTGCGGAGGCTCCCATTCGCCGGAAACGGGCAACTCTTCATCCGGCAAAACGACTACCGCCTCGGTGATGAACGCAGCCCGGCATGACGCGGTTGTGATCACAACCGGCGCGCCGCAGTCGGCCAGCATGAATAAAAGGCGTTCAACAGGATAAGACGGATCGAACGGAACGTAGGCGGCGCCCACACGCAAAACCGCCAGCAATGCAATAATCAGTTCCGGAGAACGATCCAGACAAACGGCAACCGGAATATCGCGCCCCGCTCCATGCGTGCGAAGAACCTGAGCCAGTGCCAGAGAACGGCGATCCAGCTCTGCATAGGAAAGAACGGTATCGCCATAGCGAACAGCGGGCAGATTGGGGTGCTGAGCAGCCTGCCCGATGAACCGGGAAATTAAAGTTTGATCGTCTTTCAAATTCATAACTATCCGGCACTCGCATCCACTGGGCACGGATGGTATAAAAAGCGCCGGTTCGGATGAAGAACAATATGGAAACATTTAAAAAGACAATCGAGGTCTGGAATATCCGCCTGTCCGATTATCACAGCGACATCGGTTTCTGCCGCGACCTGTTGAGCAATGAAGAACTGGAACGCGCCGCTAAATTCATTAATTCGCGCGACGCCGAAGGCTTCATCCTCTGTCGGGGTCTGCTTCGCCGGATTCTGGCAGACTGCCTGAAGACCGAGCCGTCCGGACTGAAGTTTAATCGCAATGCACAAGGCAAGCCGTTTTTGGAGAACGGCAAACTCGAGTTCAATGTATCGCATTCGCGCGACCGGTTGCTGATTGCGGTTACGTCCGGCCGGGCCGTCGGCGTGGATATTGAGTTCCGGCGCAGCGGGTTGAATATGGAATCAATCGCCAAACGGTGGTTTGCACCTGAAGAACAGGCGTTTTTCCAAACATTGGAAGATCCGGAGCAGGGCTTTTTTGAAATCTGGGCCAAAAAAGAGGCCTATGTGAAGGCGCTGGGGGTTGGAATATACAAAGACCTTAACACGTTCGCCGTGCCGCTGGGTGAAGAACCGTTTTTTCCAATGTTTGGAAAAAACGGACAGTGGTTTTTCCAAACATTGGAAATTGATTCCGGCTATGCGGCGGCAGTAGTTTCTGAAGCGCCGCCGGTTCCGGTTAATCTGAGGACGTTTTAAAATCATGAAAATCAGTATCGGCATTCTGGCGTGGAACGAAGAAAACAGCATCCGCGCGACCCTTCACAGCATCTTTGCGCAAAGCCTGATCCGCGATGCCGTAACGAGCGGTTTTCAAATCCAGATCGTCTGCGTTCCTAACGGCTGTACCGACAACACCGCGCAGGCGGCACAAGGCGCCATGCTGGCCGCCGCCGAAAAGCTCAGCAGCCCTGAAGGCGTGCGTTGGCAGGTTCATTCCCTGGAAACGCCGGGAAAAACCAATGCGTGGAATGTTTTCGTGCATGAGCTGGCCGATCCGCAGGCTGATGTGATTTTCATGATCGATGCCGACATTCAAATCTTCATGCCCGACACACTGCGCAATATGATTCAAAAACTGTACGCACACCCGGACGCGTTTATCTGCACCGACCTGCCGGTGAAGCATATTATTTTCAAACCGCACTACAGTCTGCTCGACCAGATCTCCATGAAAACCGCGAGCATCAACCAGTCAGCGCCCGGACAGCTCTGCGGACAGTTGTACTGCGCCCGAGCCGCGTGGCTGCGCCGACTTTGGATTCCGGAAGGTATTATTGTCGAAGACGGTTTTATAAAAAAAATGGCGGTCTCCAATTTTCTGACCGAGCCCGAAGATGCCGGGCGCCGTCTGATTGTTGCCGAAACCGCCTCGCATGTTTTTGAGGCCTACACCCGCCTGCCCGACGTACTGGCAACCCACCGCCGGCAAATCGCGGGTTATATTATTCACCGCTGGATATGGGAATATCTTCAACTGCATTTGTCCGAAGCGCCGGACGCGGCGGTGCTGATTGAAAAGCTTAACCGCGCGGCACCCGGCTGGACGCGGCGGCTGATTGCCGACGAAATCAAAAAACGCGACTACATCCGCATCTACAAAATTCTCATTGCCACCCGCTTTATCCGTTTCCGCAACTTCAGCGCCTCGAAAAAAGCGGCCTATATGCCGGTGCTGGCAACGCAAGTCCTGCTCGACTCGCTTCAGTTTCTGGCGGCGCTCCGGATGCTCTGCCACGGAAAACTTCAGAAGGTCTGGCGGGACACCCGCACAACCAGCGGGGAGATCAACCGATGAATCTGGCCTTTGCCCACCATCTCGATTTGAAGCAGCCCTCCGAAGACCGCAAACCCGGCGCAGCCGGTATCCACAGCGCGGCGGAAAACATCGCGCTGCACCTCGAAGCAGAATCGGATCGGTTCGACTGTCTTGCGCCGCTGAAAAACATTTGCTCCCTGCCTGCCGCCGCGCGGATTCTGTCCTATCAAAAACTGACACAGAAAAAATATTACGGCTGGGCGGAACCGTCGCTGAGCCGCAATTATGGACGGCAGCTCTCGCAAAAAATGAAACGCTGCCCTGCCGACGCCGTACTCTGCACCGAAGTGAAGCACGCCGCGTTTCTGAAAACCGGACGGCCGGTCGCCGTCTGGACCGACTCGCTCTACGGCGGACTGTTTGACTACTACCAGACGTTCACCGGCCTTTGCCGCCGAACGCAACGCGATCTGCAAAACATGGACCGCGCGGCGGTTAAAAACTGCGCACGGCTTATTTTCGCCTCCGACTGGGCCGCACAGCGCGCTATCGAGCTGTACGGCGCGACAAAAGAACAGGTGAAAGTCGTTCCGTACGGCGCCAACCTCACCTCCGGCTTTTCACGTGCCGATGCGGAAAAACTCATTAAAGAAAAACCGTTCGGCGACGTCTGCCGCCTGCTCTTCACCGGCGTAGAGTGGAAACGGAAAGGCGGTGATACCGCGATCAAAGCGGTCGAGATTCTCAATGCGCAGGGTATTAAAACCGAAATTACTTTTCTGGGAACCGACCCGGCGAAACATATGGCGTCCGTGCCGGGCTTCGCGAAAAGCGCGGGATTCCTGTCGCTGGCGAAGCCGGACGAACGGGCGAAAATGGAACAGCTTTACCGCGAAGCCCATTTTCTGATCCAGCCCTGCCGTGCTGAATGCTTCGGCCATATTTTCCCTGAATCCAGCAGCTTCGCCCTGCCCGTTGTGGCTTCAAATACCGGCGGCATTCCCACTGCCGTACATGAAGGCATTAACGGATACTGCTTTGACCCGGAAATCCCCGGCCATTACGCCGAATGCATCGGGAGGCTTTTCAGCGATCCGGAAGAATACCGCGCGCTGGCACTGAAGGCTTTCGACGACTACACCGCGCGGCTCAGCTGGCAGCAGGCCGCGCGGCAGGTGGCTGAAATCCTGCGCGGATTATAGATCCGCTTCTTCGGCAATCAACAGGTTAGCGCTGTAGAAGAGCATCAGGAAGACCAGCTCGAAGGATTCTTCAAAGCAGGGAACGATGCTTAAATCGATCCGCTCAAGGATGCTCCATCCATCAATCATTTCCAACAACACGACCAGTTCAACGGCCAGCCAGGCCAGTAAATAGCAGATGCTGGCCGCCCGGTTCCACGAGGTTTTCGTCATGCGAAAATACTGTCTGGAAACAAAGCCGCAAACCACTATAGCCGCCGGGGCATAAAGCAGTACCCATGAATAGCCGCGCTGATCCAGTGCCGTGTCTTTGACAATGCCGGTGGCCTGTTCCAGCTCGTAGCCCATGAACTCATGCAGAGAGAGCATTTCATCCGCCGAAAGAAAACAGAACCCCAAAGCCATCAACACCAGTAAAATTTTTCCAAACCTTGGAAGCGCCGGATGACGGCTGACCACAAAAAACGATATCCCGACCAAAGCAAAGAGAAGCGTCTCAAACCAGGTTCCGATGGTGCGTTCTTCGCGCAGATCGATAATTCCGTTCAAATAATCCAGCAGTTTCGACTGACCTTGCGTGTAATGCGCAAAAAAGGCCTGTGCGCTGAGAAGAATACAAACGCCAACGATCGGCCACAGCAGTAAACGAAGCAGTTCACGAAATTTCAAGTTCGACTCCTTACCTTATTGCCAGAGGAATCTACACAAACGTCCACCCAAAGCCTATTTAAAATTTGATAGACTCCAGGATGATATAGGTCGGCAACCCCATAACCCCGAAGTGATCGAGAATTTCTTTAGCAGGCGACTCGCCGTAATTCGTGGCATCAAACTTAATCACCTTATAACCCGCTAAACGTTTCCTGACCGCCGCTTCGCTGAAAGTCACATCCATCGCGTGACAGTTTTTGCACCAGTCAGCCCAAAAATCGATAAAGACCGGCTGATTTGCGGCATAGGCTTCGTTTAATGCGTCGGTAAAGCAGGTGGCCTTGTCATCGCACACCACCAGCTGTTCCCCGCCCCCAGACGGTGCCGTACGCATCATCAGCAGGCGGCTTCCCAGCAGTCCGTAATAGACGGCAAACAGGAGAATCAGTACACCGAATCCACGTTTCACCCACTCCATCCACGCGCCCGGCTTCGGTAGAAACGAAAGCCCCGCACCAGCAAACGGCCACGGCAGCGACATGCCCCAACCCAGCACAAACGGCAGAGCCAATCCGGCATGCACGCCGTTTGCATACAAATTCCCGGACAGCAACAGCACCGCGATCACGACCGGTGCCACACAGGCTCCGGCCAGCAGTGCCGAAATCCCGCCGATACTGAAGGCAGCCAGATATTCTTCCTCAACCTGCCGGCGGCTCAGATGTTTATGCAGTTGGGTCAGATCAATATGAAAGACGTTAAACATCGCCAGCGCCAGAAGCAGAAAAACCGCGGCAATACTGAAGTTAAACCACGGATTGGCGTTCAGCACCCCGAAGCGTGCGCCGCCCAGCACCACGGCCAACCCGAGAATTCCATAAACCACGGTAATTCCCAGCCCGTACGCCGTTCCGAGAGCAAACCCTTTTCGCCGGGACTCCGACTGAGCCCCCGCCCCGATGATCGCGAGATTCACCGGGATCATCGGCAGCACACACGG
>JBAYVX010000064.1:0-8917 GCA_041674365.1 Kiritimatiellales bacterium
GCCATGGAGGACGAGCCGTTGGAGCCCATGATTTCGGAGACGAGGCGCACGGCGTAGGGATAGTTGTCGGGCATGACCGGGGCAAGGCTGCGTTCAGCCAGGTTACCGTGGCCGATTTCGCGACGGCCGGTAGTGCCGAGGCGTCCGACTTCACCGACACTGTAGGGCGGGAAGTTGTAGTGCAGCATGAAGTTCTTTTCGGTGGCACCGCCGGTGACAGCGTCGATCGACTGCGAATCTTTACGCGGGCCGAGGGTGACGATGGCCAGCGACTGGGTTTCGCCGCGGCTGAATACAGCAGAACCGTGAACACGCGGCAGTACGCCGACCTGCGCCTTGAGTTCGCGAAGCTGATCGAAACCGCGTCCGCCGACACGCGTTTTGTTTTCGAGCACGTTTTTGCGGAGCTGTTCGATTTCGAGTTCGTCGAAGACGTGCATGTAGTCGGTGTCGGTCATTTCCGGGAAGGCTTCGAGCATTTTGGCTTTCAGCGATTCCTTAATGGAAGTGATTTTGTCCTGACGTTCGAGCTTGCCGCTGATGGCGAGAGCCTGCATCAGTTCAACGCCGGCAATTTCGCGGGCTTTGTCGAGCATCGCGGTGTCGGCTTTCGGCAGTTCAATGACCTTGTCGGCTTTGCCGAGTTTCCGGCGCAGTTCGAGCTGGGCGGCGATGATCGGCTGAATGGCTTCGTGCGCGGTTTTCATGGCGGCAACGAAATCGGCTTCGCTGATTTCCTTGGCGCTGCCTTCAATCATCAGCGGCAGAGCGGCAGTTCCGGCGTAGGTTAGGTCGAGGTCGCTCTTGGCGAGCTGCTCGTGGGTCGGGCAGATCACGAACTGTCCATCGACGCGGGCAATGCGCACGGCAGCGATCGGGCCGCGGAAAGGCAGCTCGGAAAGAACCAGCGCGGCACTGGAGGCGTTGACACTGAGAAAATCGGTGTCGATCTGGCCGTCGCAGCTGAGCAGCATGTTATTGATCTGAACTTCGTCGTAGAACCCGTTCGGGAAGAGCGGGCGGATCGGTCGGTCGGTGACGCGGGCGGTCAGAATTTCTTTTTCGGACGGACGGGCTTCGCGTTTGAAGAATCCGCCGGGAAAACGGCCTGCGGCGTAGAATTTTTCGCGGTATTCAACCTGAAGGGGAAAGAAGTCGCATCCTTCCCGGGGGGCTTTGGTGGTGACGGCTGAGAAGACGACGTTGTCGCCCAGCTGGCAGGTGACTGCTCCGGCTGCCTGCTGTGCGAGGAGACCGGACTCGAAACACATCGGCTTGCCGCCGACTTCGAACTCTATTTTTACTGTATCTTTCATTTCTTTCTTTTCCTTCTGCATCCATGACTGCCGGGAGCCCAATGAGACCGGATGCGCAGGCCTCAGGGGTGGATAAACGGGCGGCCCTCAATGGGCGCTGTGTTGGAACGGGGAAAACCCCTGAAACAAAACAGCCCCGCCGTGAACGGGGCCGTCCTCGTATTCTTAGTGGCGCAAACCAAGACGCTGAATCAGCTCTTTGTAGCGCGGGTTATCTGTTCTCGACAGATAGGTCAGCAGCTTTTTGCGTTTGTTCACCATGGTGATCAGACCCCTGCGTGTGCTGTTGTCCTTCTTATGGGTCTTGAGATGCTCGGTGAGGGCATCCACATGCTTTGTCAGCAGTGCGACCTGCACTTCAACAGATCCGGTATCCCGGTCGCTGCGCTGATATTCTTTTCTGACTTCCGCTTTAACTGCTGTATCCACTTACAGGCTCCTTCTTAACTCTCTTCGTTTTTCTATATCTATAGTTGAGCGCGACAATATATAGACGCCCCCCACCCTTGTAAACTGCAATATCCAAGAAAAACAGACCCGTTTAGAGCACCGTCTTCAGCAGGATTCCGCTCTGAACAGCCCAATGGGGTATCAGGTTTATAAAATGCAGCCGGATTACACCGGACAAACAAGTGAACCTCAAGTCTCAATACAGAGTGGCAGACGAACATGCGGCGGATAGCCGGGGATAATTTCGGAAAGTGCATGCTTGATTCGGACGATGGCGGACGGGCCGTTGGTACGGGCGTTGACCGCATCCACCGCCGCCTGATTCTCCGGCGTCCGCTCCTGCTCGATTTGCAAGTACGGAAGCGGATCAATATTGGCAGAAGCGCTCACAAACCCTTTAGCCCCTGCCGCATACGCGGCGGAAATTTTTGCGTCGCCGCCGACAAAATAGCGCGGTGTCGCCGGAATCAGCGACAGGTCGGCCGAAGAGTCTTTCATTCCGTAGTGCGGAATCTGCTTCAAGATTTCCGGCGTCAGCGGATTGCCGGTGTGCTTCGGGAAGTTATAGAGAATCAGCGGAAGCTCCGTGGACTCCGCCAGCCCGTTGAACCAGCGGACGAGACCGTCGGCGGGCGCGCCGGCAAAATAAAACGGCGGCAGCGACGCCAGAAAATCGGCGCCGATCTCCTCGACGGCACGCGCACTTTCCAAACATTGGAAAAGCACCGGACTGCCGGTATGGGCAACGATCATTCCGTCCCAGTTTTCGCGGGCCGTTCTCAGCAGATCAAGCTGCTCTCGCGGCGAGAGCGAGAAAAACTCGCCGGTCGTCCCATTGATCAGCAGGTTACGTACGCCGCACTCCGCCAGCCAGTCGAGATGCGCCAGAAACGCGCCGAAATCAATCGCCCCGTCCTCCGCAAACGGCGTCGCCATCGGAACCACTAAACCATTGAGTTCAAAGTCGGTCTTGTTCATGGGCGAAGATGCTAGTCCGTCTGGCTCAAAGACAAAACAGGAATCTTCGGCCGAATGCTTATGGTGCAAATTGTTTTAGACTAGATCAATGGAATGGATAGGCAGAACTCCCCATCCTGATCGGTCAAAATGAGGAGCGAAGATACAACTGCAAACCTCTCTCACAAGCGTCGTAATTAACTTAAAATCTTGGCGATATCGCGCGACCAAGACTTCTGATGTATGACCCGCTCCCTTTGAAGTCCATCTTTCAGGATTTCAGCCTTGCTCAACTTGGACAGCCTTCCCCAATCATTGCCAAATATGTAGGTTGCATTGCCAAAGAATATGCTCTCTAAAAGAAACAGATTCTTTTGTGGAAATCCGAAAATAAGGTACCCTGTAAATCCATGCTGACCGACAGCCACGAACTCCGGGCCGTAGTGATTTATAGCCTCAAGTCGTTTTTCAATTACTTTTTGGGTTCCCGTTTTTTCTCTCTCAATTATTTCTTTGATATCGGTCTTTACAGAATCCCAAGGGCGCTTTCCCGGAGGAAGAATCCGCCAGTTAAGCCTCTTAACCTCTCCTCGTATAATGGCATCCAGATTATCTTTAAGCAGGTCGCATTCCCCAAAGATTTCCACGAGAACATTTATTGAATCTACAATCCTTTGATAGTTTTCTGGTTTAACCTCCAAGAACTCAAGCATGGCTACTTTTTTACCATCCGTCTTCAGCCGAATCGTGATCTCAATTCCAAGAGGGGGGTGTTCTGTGCGCGGGTATCGCTTTCCGGATCTATACCGGATTTCTTCTTTGTCTTCGTAGTTATATCGCCCTCGAAACTCCCGCCAACGCCAAACCACCGGAGTATAGAACGTCTCCATTGGTTGGTTTTTATGTACTTCAACCCAACCCTCTGAATTTTTTCGGCACGAAAGACCGATCCGAGAGTCGGGCAAAACGGACTCTCCTTCTAGCATATCGTCGGTAAACCCAATTTCGGTAAGCTTCTGTCGGTGAAAATCCACATCCTCTATGCCGCAAACGATAATTCGACCACTCCCGAGAACTGGAATAAATCGATTCAGTTTCCGTATCTTTTTTGTAATTTTCATTTTCCTTCTCCATGATGGGTGCTGAACGGATTGAGTCTAGTTGGTTGCGAATTTTTCGTCAAACGGGTTCATCTGCGGGTAGTGGGTCAGTTTGATTTTTCTTTTTTATCAAGCAAGCCAATAACTTCTTCAAGTTCCCATACATGATCGGCTACACCGGCTTCCATTGCGGGCGTAACGCGCAAGGACTGGTGAATCCGGCAGAAATTATAGTGCATGAAATGTAGAGCTATAGCATGTTCGTGGTTCTCAATCTTCTTTGAAAAGGCGTTCGTCAGACGGGTAAAACGGCGCATCCCCATCCGCATTGTCAAATTCTGCCGCTCTACAAAGCTAGTTGATACGTGATTAGCGTCAGGGTTTCCGGTGCGCTTTGCAACGCGTGTTCCTGTGCATACTCCGGGGCTGTATCTGATTTGTTCATTTTTAGTGGGTAGATTGCCATAGATTTTAACCAACTGCGCAAAGTCAATATCGCTTCCGAATGCTTCATCTATGGCATTCACATAAGCCTTAAATCCGTCCGTGGTGAGTTGGACTTTATTCGCCAGCCGTGCGGCCAGATCGTGAATAAAGTAATAGGCCGTCTCTGCATCACGGTTTCCTACCGTCCAGCACGGAACAAGCTTTGTATCTGCACAGATAGAAGTCCACGTCCACACGTCACCGGCATCATCCTCTTTACCTTTCGGAACATTCTTTTCCTTGGAGTACACGAAAGACCAGATTTCGTCGCACTGTATGCGCTTGCACGGCAGATTCACTAAGGTTTCGCTCTGATACGCAGAACAGGCCGCGCCAATATCGCAGAGCAGTTTAACGACGGTATTCTTTGCGGCTCCCGTGATTCTGCATGTAGAGCGGATGCTGTTTCCTTCTACCAAGCAACGAACAACTTGAACCCGTTTATCTGTGCTTAATTTATTCATAGGTGTATAATGCTTGAGCGGTCATGCTTGTGCAAGCATATTCTATTTATTATTTTTATGCTTGCTTGCACGCATCATGTACTATACAAAACACATGCTTTCAATAAAAAGTTTGGAGGAATATATGGATACCGACAACAGCGATTCAATTCAGTCAATGGGTGGTAAGGCAAGAGCAGAAGCTCTTAGCCCAGAAGAGCGGGCGGGAATAGCCAAAAAGGCTGCTGAAAGCAGATGGGGACTAGAACAGGCAAAGCATTCTGGCGTTCTAACAATAGGAGACCTGTCTTTCCCGTGTTCTGTGCTGTCAGATCAAACTCGAATACTAACTCAAAGCGACTTTATGACCGGAATGGGAATGTATTACAGCGGATGGGTTGCTAAAAACAAATCAGAAAACCTTCCTGCAGATTTGCCTCATTTTTTACAGTTTGAGAGCCTTAAACCGTACATTGAGAAGCATTTAGGTGACTTGCAGTCTATTGTTGTTAAATACAGGACTGAAAAGGGAAGCGTTGCTCATGGAATACGGGCTGAAATTATTCCAAAAATTTGTGAAGTGTGGATGGATGCAGACGAACAAGGGAAACTAGGCAAACGACAAAAACTAATTGCACAAAAAGCCAAGATACTTATGCGCGCTCTTGCACACGTGGGTATTGTCGCTCTTGTTGATGAGGCGACTGGTTATCAGGAAATTAGAGATAAAGTTGCTCTACAAAAAATCCTAGAGAAATTTATTAGTACAGAACTTATCAAATGGGCCAAGAGATTCCCCGATGATTTCTATAAGGAAATGTTCCGTCTAAAGGGATGGGAGTGGAGACGGATGAAAGTTAAAAAACCATCTGTGGTTGGTCATTACACGAACGACATTGTTTATAACCGATTAGCACCCGGCGTGCTTGAGGAACTTAAACGGATCAATCCTCCGGTTGAGACCGGACACCGGAAGCATAAACACCATCAATGGCTATCTCCAGATGTAGGACACCCCAAGTTAAGAGACCATTTAAGTGGTGTAATTGCGCTAATGAAGGCTTCAACAACGTGGGATGGCTTTAAAAAAATGCTGGACAGAGCCTATCCCAAGGTTGGCGACACAATGGAATTAGACCTTCCAGATGATTCATAAAGGGTACCCCGTCAAGATGTCGGTTTATTTTCCCACCGCTTAACTGCGGCCTTCTTAGCTATTTCTTTGCGGCGTTTGGCGGAAAGACTCTCCGCCCGTGCCTTTCCTCCTTTTAACCCGCCTCTGCGCCCCATTTCGCGCATGACCTCGCTGATGGTCGCGGCGTCATGCTTTGGCGCGTTCTCCGGCGTTTCAGACGTAGCCTGTTCTACAATGGACTTTGCTAATTGATTAATGTCGGTTGGGCGTTTAGTTTTCTTATTCATGCCCGCAGAGTAGCACTGAAATGCTTAAGCGGTCAAGATGGGCGAATTTCAAACTGACCCACTACCCATCTGCGGGTTGGGGATTCCATCCGGCTGCAGAACCCGGACTAAAAGGTGGAACGCGACCTCCGGGCGCGTTTCTTCCTGTTGCGGACAAGTAATACGAAATTGATTTAATGAGTATTTTTTTTGCACCACCCGCTTCGCTGGAGCAGACTTCGGAGCAAGACAGAGAACATCTCGGAGGTCCCTCCAGCGAAGCGGGTGGTTGAAAATCTTTTGTTCTAATCCGATCAATACCAATCAAATTGATTCTGCATAAGCACGCCCGGAGGTCACGCTCCACCTGTTTTAATGTGCACAACCAATCAAAAATGCTCTAACCTCTCCGGCCTGATGACGAAACAAGAATCCAGTCCGAACTGCCCACTGTGCGAAAGCACGGCGACGGAGCCGTTTTACCGCGACCGGAAGCGGGAGTTTTTCCAATGTTTGGAATGCGACTTGGTTTTTGTGCCGCCGCAATTCCAGCTGTCGCCAGAAGAGGAAAAGGCGCGCTATGATTTTCACAGTCACAGCCTGGCCGATTCCGGATATCGGAATTTTTTGAACCGCCTTTTCCAACCCCTTGTCGCGCCGAAGCCGTGCGAAGGCGGATTGGAAATCAAACTATCGCCCGGCGCGCACGGGCTGGATTTCGGCTGCGGCCGCGAGCCGACGCTTTCGGTTCTGTTCGAAGAGGCCGGATTCCCCTGCGTCAATTATGATCTGCACTATTTCAACGATCCGTTGGCGCTGGAGACACAATATGATTTTCTGACCTGCTCAGAGACCATCGAGCACTTCCGCAATCCGCGCGCAGAGTTTGAGAGACTCCTTTCGCTGGTGAAGCCCGGCGGCTGGATCGGCATTATGACCCAGCTGCGCGATGACGCCCCGCCATTCGAGAAGTGGTTCTATAAGGACGATGCGACGCACCTCTGCTTTTTTTCGCGAAAAAGTTTCCAATGGTTGGAAAAACGGTACGGACTGAAACTGGAATTTCATCCCGATGGCGTGATGCTTTTCCAATGGTTGGAAAAATAAAAAGGCCGGACGCGCTGTCCGGCCCTTCGGTTTCCAAACATTGGAAACTATTTGGTCTTTTTGGGGATGAGCATCATGTACATGTTGCGACCCATTAGACGCGGCGTCTGCTCGACGCCCGCGTATTCGGCGGTGTCGGCCACAATGCGCTTCATCAGCTCAAAACCCAGTTCTTTATGGGCGTTTTCACGTCCGCGGAACATGAGGGAAACTTTGACACGATCGCCGGCTTCGATGAACTCACGGGTATGGCGCAGTTTGGTCTGATAGTCGTGGTCGCCGACGTTGACGTGGAATTTGACTTCTTTGATTTTGACAATGTTCTGCTTCTTCTTCTGCTCTTTTTTCTTCTTCTCCTGCTCAAACTTGAATTTGCCGTGATCCATGATGCGGCAGACCGGCGGCTTGCAGGTGGCGGAGATTTCTACGAGGTCGAGGCCCGCTTCGTGGGCACGGACGAGCGCCTGGCGGGTCGGGATGATACCCATCTGTTCGCCGTTTTCGTCGATGCAGCGGATTTCGGGCACACGGATCTGATTGTTCATTCGCGGGCCGAACTCTCTGCGCGGCCTGTTGTCTTTATAATTCGGATTAGCTATGACATCCCCCTGGGTTTTGTTTCAATTTACGTCTTATCTTGCACGGCGGTTTTCAGTTTTTCAATAAAATCAGCCAGTGTTGTGACGGTCTGCGCGCCGGTGCGGTCGCGGACGGCGACCGTACTGCTCTCAATTTCTTTGGCACCGAGCACCAGCATGTATGGCACTTTGTCCATCTGCGCGTTGCGGATTTTCGCGCCGATCTTGCCGGATTTCTTATCGACGGTCGCGCGGATGTCCTGCTTAAGCAGGTCGGCGGCCATTTTGGCGGCAGCGTCAATCTGGTCTTCAGAGAGCGGAAGAACGCGCACCTGTTCGGGAGCGAGCCAGACGGGGAATGCACCGCTGTAGTGCTCAACCAGAATGCCGAAGAAGCGCTCGATGCTGCCGAAGAGAGCGCGGTGCACCATATACGGACGGTGTTTTTCGCCGTCCTCGCCAATATAGCTGAGGTCGAAGCGGTCGGGTAAGTTGAAGTCGAACTGGATAGTGCTCATCTGCCATTCGCGTCCGATGGCGTCTTTGATCTTGAGGTCGATTTTCGGTCCATAGAACGCGCCGCCGCCTTCGTCCACTTCATAGGGAAGTTCCGAGGCCTTGAGTGCGTTTTCAAGCGAAGCAGTCGCCTGTTCCCAGCGGGCGGGATCGCCGACCGCTTTTTCGGGCATTGTGGAAAGATAGGCGGTGATGCTTTCAAAGCCGAAGGTTTTCCAGATGAAGGTGGAGAAGCGCAGGACTTCTTTGATTTCGTCTTCGATCTGCTCCGGCGAGCAGAAGATGTGCGCATCGTCCTGCGTGAAGCCGCGCACGCGCAGCAGCCCGTGGAGAACGCCCGCCTTTTCGTAGCGGTACACCGTGCCCAGCTCGGCCCAGCGCAGCGGCAGATCGCGGTAGGAACGGATGTCGGATTTATAAATGTTGATGTGGAATGGGCAGTTCATCGGCTTGACGTAATAGTCCGACTTGTCGATTTCCATCGGGGCGTACATCCCCTCTTTGTAGAAATCGAGGTGGCCGGAGGTCTGCCAGAGATTGGCTTTGCCGACGTGCGGGGTGTA
>JBAYVX010000065.1:0-8862 GCA_041674365.1 Kiritimatiellales bacterium
CAGGGGCCGGAGCTTGAACTGCATGTTTTCGGCGTCGGACGCGTTCCCAAAGGTACCGCGCTGTTACGCTCCGCCGCGCGAGCGGACGATGTCATCTATGTCACCGGCCCGCTCGGCGGATCCTTCGAGAGCGGTAAACATCTCAATTTCATGCCGCGCATCAGAGAAGCCAAATGGCTGCGGCAGTCCGGTTATGTCCACGCCATGATGGACATCAGCGACGGCCTTGCCACCGACCTGCGCCATATTTTAAAAGCCTCCAACGTCGGCGCAGACATTGTTTCAGAAAAAATTCCAAGGATGGCCTGCCCTGAGCAAGGCCCGGACGGGACGAGTCGAATGGGAACCTTGGAACAGGCTTTGTACGACGGCGAGGATTTTGAACTGCTCTTCACCGTCCGCGCCGAGGATGCCGACGAATTTGATTTCCAATGTCTGGAAAATTTAGAGCAAAATTTTCCAAGGATTGGAAAAATCACCGATCAGCCCGGCGTGCTTACCCTCGACGGCACTGTTTTGGGGCGGAAGGCCTTCGAGCATTTCAGGCCGTAATGTTCGGCGCGTTATTTTGCGGCTTGGAAGGCCGTAATTTCCTGATTCAGCGTTTCGAAGGCTTTCGTGGACTGAAGCTTGGCGTAGAGATCGGTTTCTTTGGCCAGTTGGTCGGCGATTACTTTTGGATCGAGCACCATAATGGCATAAGCCGTGAACGTGTGACCGGTGGATTCATACTTTAAAGTTTGTGCCACGCTGCCGACGATCTGCTGTTTTGTGATGATTTCTGCGGCGTTGTTTAAGCCGGACAGGAACAGCGAGTCGTACGGGATACCGGTTTCTTCGGAAAAGGCCTTTCCCAGCATCTCAATTCTGGCGGTCAACATGCGGGCCAGTTCGATACGCCCGTTTTTTTTAGCCATGTTGAGCGCCAGCTCAAGGCTTTTGGATTCGCCGGTTCCGATTACGGCCAGTCCGCCGGTTTTTACGATTTCGCTGGACAGGTTCTGCATTTCGCCAAGCAGGGGCGATGGAAGACAGGGGGGGGGCTTAAGGACTGCCGACGCGGGCGCAGGGGGTGTGCTGGAGCAGCCGGTCAGCAGAATTGCGGAGGCAGTTAAGGCGGTGAAAAATAGACCTTTTTCCATGGTTTGATTCCCTCTTCTTTTCTGGCCGAAGCAAGGTAGCCCAGTCGCAGAGCGCAGGCAACCGATAAATCGGGTGTTTCGGCTTGAGGTGGAGGGCCCAACTCCTTATAACGAATCCCTATTTTTTCCCACGGAAAGGAACGTCTATGCATATTGTGGTCTGTATTAAACAGGTCCCGGATTCGGACAAGGTCACTATCGACCGCGAGACCAACCGTCTCAACCGCGCCGGTGTACCTAGCATCATCAATCCGTTTGACGAAAACGCGCTCGAGATGGCGTTGCAACTCAAGGATAAGCATGGCGGCAAAATCACCGTCATTTCCATGGGTCCGCCGCAGGCCGAAGAGGCGCTGCGTACAGCGCTCTCGCACGGTGCGGATGAGGCCATTCTGATTTCCGACCGCAAGTTCGGCGGCGCGGACACCTGGGCGACCTCTTATACCATTACGCTGGCGCTCAAGAAGCTGACCGAGCCGGTCGATTTGATTCTTTTCGGCAAGCAGGCGATCGACGGCGATACCGCGCAGGTCGGCCCGGGCGTTGCCCACTTCTACGGCGTGCCGATGATCACCTACGCTAAATCGTGCGAAGTGACCGAAAACGGCTACCGTGTTCAGCAGGTTACCGACCACGGTTACAACGTCTGGGATGTTGAAAAACCGGCCGCACTGACGGTGGTCAAAGAAGCCAATAATCTGCGCATGCCCTCGCTTAAGAAAAAGATGGCCGCCAAAAAAGCCGAAATTCCGGTCTGGGGCGTCGAACAGCTTCAGCCCGAAGAAGGCAAGATCGGTCTGGCCGGTTCACCGACCAAGGTGAACAAAGTGTTTGCTCCGCCGGTGAAGCTCAATAAGGAAATCCTTTCCGGCGAACCGGCTGATATGGTCAAGGAACTCATTTATAAACTGCGGGAGAAGAAGGTTCTATGAGCGCCAATAAAGAAATCTGGGTTTACGCGGAACAGGAAAACGGCAAGCTCGCCGGCGTGGTTTTTGAACTGCTCTCTGAAGGGCGCAAGCTGGCGGCCAAATCGGGCTTCACTCTCTGCGCGGTACTCGCCTCCGCTAATGGCAGGCCGATGCATCAGGAGCTGTTCAACTACGGCGCCAAAAAAATCTATAACATCGAAGATCCCAAGCTGGACACCTATCAGAACGACTACTTTGCCAAAGTCATGGCCGAGCTGATCAAGGAACAGAATCCCGAGATCGTTCTCTACGGCGCCAGTACCATCGGACGCAGTCTTGCACCGACCGTCGCTGTTATGGGCTGGGCGGGCCTCACCGCCGACTGCACCGAGCTCGACTTCGACACCGAACGCCAGTGCCTGCTCCAGACACGTCCGGCGTTCGGCGGTAACATTATGGCCACCATCATCTGTCCGGATCACCGTCCGCAGATGTCCACCGTCCGCTCCAACGTCTTTAAAAAAGAACGTATCAGCGAAAATGAATCCGGCGAAGTCGTCGAAATCAAAGTTGACCTCTCTGGCGTCAAAGAACGCATGAAACGTGTCGAAAGCGTTGTTGAAGAAGTCAACACGGTTGATCTCAAAGCCGCCGACTATATCGTTTCCGGCGGACGCGGCCTTGGTGCGCCCGAAAACTTCAAAATTGTTGAGGCGCTGGCCAACGCCCTCGGCGGAGCGGTCGGCGCTTCGCGCGCCACCGTCGATGCGGGCTGGATTTCGCACCATCATCAGGTCGGACAGACCGGTAAAACCGTTTGCCCGCTGGTTTATGTCGCCTGCGGAATCTCCGGCGCCATTCAGCATCTGGCCGGAATGCAGAGCGCCGACCTGATCATCGCCATCAACAAAGATCCGGACGCGCCGATTTTTGATGTCGCCGACTTCGGTCTCGTCGGCGACCTGCACCAGATTGTGCCGGAATTCACCAAACAGATTACTGCGTTGAGAAGCTGATTCAGACGGATATCCAGTTCGAAAAATTTCGTAGAAGCGGAGAATACAGACCTTGGAAAACGTCATCATCATCGGAACGGGGCCAGCGGGATATACCGCCGCGATTTACGCGGCGCGCGCCAACCTCAATCCGTTGGTCATCGAAGGCTTTCAGCCCGGCGGGCAGCTTATCACCACGACGGACATTGAGAATTATCCGGGGTTCGTGGATGGCATCTCCGGTTCGGAGCTGATGAATCTCTGCCGCAAACAGGCGGAGCGGTTTGGTGCGCGGTTTAAATCCGGCGAAGTGGTTTCCTCCTGCCTGACTTGTCTTCCGCACACCGTTACGCTCAGCGATGGCGAAAAGATCGAAGCGAAAACCATTATCATCGCCACCGGGGCGAGTGCGCAGTATCTCGGCATCGAATCCGAGCAGAAGCTGATCGGCCACGGCGTTTCCGGTTGCGCCACCTGCGACGGCGCGTTTTACCGCGATGTTCCGGTTGCAGTGGTTGGCGGCGGCGATACCGCGATGGAAGAGGCGCTCTTTCTTACGCGCTTTGCTTCCAAAGTCACCGTCATTCATCGCCGCGACCAGTTCCGTGCTTCCAAAATCATGGCCGACCGTTTGCTGGCGCATCCGAAAATTGAAGTGGTCTGGGACTCCGTGGTTGAAGAGGTGCTCGATGTATCCAAAAACGAAGTGTCTGGCCTGAAGATTCGTAACGTCAAAACCAATACAATTTCTGAGCTGAAAGTAAACGGGCTGTTTGTCGCTGTCGGCCACAAGCCGAACTCCAAGCCATTTGCCGGGCAGCTCGACACGGATCATGCCGGTTATCTGATTGCTAAGAATACCCGTACCAATATCGACGGCGTGTTCGCGGCAGGCGATGTGCAGGATCCGGTTTATCGTCAGGCCGTCACGGCGGCAGGCTCCGGGTGCATGGCCGCGATGGAAGCCGAACGCTATTTAGGAAATATGAAATAGGGATTAACTAAGGAGAACAGTATGGGCGAAATCAATTATGGACTGACTGAAGAACAACTCGAAATTCGGGCTATGCTCGACGACTTCGGTAAAGAACGCATTGTACCGGTACGCGCCGAACTCGACGAAAAAGGCATTTTTCCCGCAGATCTGCTCAAAGAGCTGGCCGGAATGGACATGATGGGTCTCTATATTGACGAGGCATACGGCGGAATGGGCGTCGGCCATCTCGGTTTCTGCGTCGCCGTTGAAACCCTCAGCAAATATTGTATCGGCGTTTCCGTTTCCTATGCCGCTAACGCCCTTGGTGCCGATCCGATCATCATCGGCGGTTCCGAAGAGCAGAAGAAAAAATATCTCTCCCCGCTCGCCAGCGGTGAAAAATGGGCCGCCTTTGGTTTGACTGAGCCGAACGCCGGTTCCGACGCAGGCGGCATCGCCACCACCGCCGTCAAGAAAGGCGACAAATACATTCTCAACGGCACCAAGCAGTGGATCACTAATGGCGGCGAAGCCGACACCTACACGATTCTGGCTGTCACCAACAAAGCCAAAGGTGCCCGCGGCGTCTCCTGCTTCATCGTTGAAAAAGGAATGCCCGGCTTTAGCTTCGGCAAAAAAGAAGACAAGCTCGGCATCCGCGCTTCCGCCACCCGTGAGCTCATCTTCCAGGACTGCGAAGTCCCGGCGGAAAACCTTATTGCTAAAGAAGGCATGGGCTTCCTGCTCGCGATGAAAACCTTCGACATCTCCCGTCCCGGCATTGCCGCGCAAGGTGTCGGTCTGGCGCAGGGTGCGCTCGACATGGCCGTTGACTACGCCCGTGTCCGCCATCAGTTCGGCAAGCCGATTATCGCCAACCAGGGTCTGCAGTGGATGCTTGCCGACATGGCCATGAAAGTTGAAACCGCGCGCGCGATCACTTATGCGGCCTGCAACACCATCGACGGCGGCGAAAAAGATGTCTCCAAAATCTCCGCCATGTGCAAATGCTACGCCGGCGATGTCGCCATGTCCGTCACCACCGATGCCCTCCAGGTACTCGGCGGCTACGGCTTCATGCGTGAATATCCGGCGGAGAAGATGATGCGCGACGCCAAGATCCTTCAGATCTACGAAGGCACCAACCAGATTCAGCGCGACGTCATCGGCGCGGCCCTCATCAAAGAGTACGCTTCGAAGGCCAAATAAGTTTCCAGACATTGGAAACGAAAGCCGCTCCGGAAACGGGGCGGTTTTTTTGCGGGATTTTTCACAGAAGGAAACGAAGGAAAACAAAGGGAAGACAACTTCTCTGAACATCCTCCGTTAACCTTTGTTGCCTTCTGTAAAACTCTCTTCTGTTTTTGTGTTTTTCGTGGCGATCAATCCCGATTAGAGTGTCCGCATGAGCCGGAAGATCATTTACTGGGCGGCAGGCACCCTTGCGCTGCTAATACTCGCCCAATGTCACTGGGTTGCGCCGCCGCTGCGCCGCGCCGACGCGGTCATCGCTATCAAAACCACCGGCTACTGCGCCTCCATGCAGTGCACCGGCTGGAAATTCAACTGGCTCGGGCTGCCGGTCTGCGCCTCCGGCCCGAACAAAGGAAAACTCAAAATCATCGGGCGGACTGCATCCGGACACATGGCGCATCCCGGTACCGTCGCGGTTGATCCAAAACGTTTTCCGCCCGGCACGAAATTCTATATTCCCGGCTACGGCTGGGGAATCGCTAAAGATGTTGGCGGCGGCATTAACGGTCGCGATCTTGATCTTTACTTTCGGTGGAACCGTTCCGCTGTAAAATGGGGAGCGCAGACCAAACGTGTCAAGGTCTGGTATCCCTCTCAGTAAGGATTGGTTCCCGTGTCCTGAAAACGGACACCGGCCGGTCAGGTTTCAATACCGGTGAATTTGCGAAGTAGGAAGCCGACGAGGAAGCTGACGGCGGCCACGCCGAGGCTCAGGCAGGTCATCTCCAGAAACCGCTTGCGGAAATTAAGGTCTTTGGCGATGGCAACGTAATAATTGAACGACGCGATAATCAGCACGCCGAGTGTCAGCGTGATTCCCAGACAGACGAAGTAATTTTTGAAAATCAGATATGGCGCAATCAGTACCAGCACGGTGAAAATATAGGCAATGCCGGTATAGACCGACGCTTTGACCGGATGCTTTTCAGTCTCCTCCGCTTTGGTCGAAAGATATTCCGACGTTGCCATCGAAAGTGCAGCCGCGATGCCGGTGATCGCCCCGGTCATTGCGATCAGTTTTGTATTCTGCAGCGCCAGCGTGAAACCAGCCAGTGCGCCAGTCAGCTCCACCAGTGCATCGTTGAGCCCTAGAACAATAGAGCCGGTGTAGCGCAGCCGCTCCTCATCGATCAGATCAATTAGTTTCTGCTCGTGATCGTTTTCCTCGTAAGCCATCAGACCGGCCGGTTCAAACTGATCTTCATATCTACCGTAACTTTTTTGCGCCGCCTCTTCACCCGCTTCCATCAGCTTAATACCGAACGTCAGGCCGAGCAGTCGCGCGATGGAAACATATTTCCAGACCTGGAAACGGTTCGGTTGCGTATCCTGTCCGGTTGCGGCCTTCAGCAGTTCATAATGGCGAAGCTCGTCGCCGGCTATCTGGTTAAGCACCTCGCGGTTGGCCTCGTCCTTTGTAACCTTCGCCAGCGCACGGTAAATGTGATGCTCGGTAATCTCGTTGCGTTGAAACACAAGAAACTGTTTTCGGGTCGTTTCACTGATGTTCATGCGCCGAAGTATAGCGATTTTTCAATGTTTGAAAACTACAACGACCAGGGAAGACGTCCGGGAGATTTTGTGTCGAGATGACCCGAAACGAGCAGGGCATCGAGCTGTTCAAGCAGACGCTCCTTGTCTTTCGGGAAACGTCCTTCCAGCGGCACAATGTTCGACGAATGATCCGCGCGGAAAACGGTCTGCTCCAGTTCCAAACCCTGGATCATCGCGCGCAGTTCAAGCACCGCATCGTATTCCGTTAACATTTGGAATTTTGTAGGCCCGCTGCCCCCAGCGGGCGTCGTTCCGCCGGGTGAGGGCACCCGGCCTACAGGGCTGTCGTGCAGCGGTGTTCCCAGAACCGGAATCAGCCGAAGCGCCGAAAGCAATCGCGGCTGCATTCGGTTCACAACATCGGCCGTCGCGCGGGCGTGCTCCAGCGAACGCTCTTTTCCTGCTAAGCCGATCAAAATCATCACTGACATCCGCAACCCCGCCGCCTGCGCGCGGCAGCTCGCTTCGATCATCTCTTCGGCCGTTTCGTGCTTATTGACCGCACGCAACGTTTCGTTATCGCCGCTCTCCAGTCCCATATAGAGCGTATGCAACTTCAGCTCCTTCAGGCGGCGCAGTTCGTCGTCCGTTTTCGCCAGAATCGACGCGCCGTTGGCATAAACATTGACTCGTCCCACACGTTTAAACGTATGGGAAATCGAAATCAGCATTTTTTCCAAGGTTTGGAAATCGAGATGCATCACATCGCCGTCGGCCAGAAAAATCCGCCGCGCGGCCGGCCGGTTTTTCCAATGTTTGGAAAATTCACGCTCTGCTTTTTCCAACCCTTGGAACTTATACGGGACGCCCTTATACATTCCGCAGAATGTACAGCCGTTCCACGGACAGCCGTCCGCCACGCGGATAATTAAACTGTCCGCTTCTGCCGGCGGACGGAACAAGGTGTGTGAGTTTCCATTCATACTTAGTTTAATCAGAATAATTAGGGACAGAATGATTTTCGAGTTATTGGAATGACTGTTTTCTCATTATTCTGACCTTAATTATTCTGATTCTTTTTCGTGTTGTTTGTGTTTGGCTACTCCCATTTGTGCTTGGGGTAGCGGCGGGAGAGGGCGGGTTTTAATTCAGGATAAGCGGTGCGCCAGAAGGATTCTAAATCTTCCGTGATTTGAACCGGGCGTTTGTTTGGCGCGAGTAACTCGACAACCAATGGAATCCGTCCGAAAGCGATGCGTGGCGTTTGCGTCATGCCGAAGAAATCCTGAATCATCGCCGAAAGCACCGGTTTGTGACCTGCCTCGTAGCGGATGCGCGCGCGGTGGCCGGTCGGCATTTTGAACCGATCCGGAACTTCCTTTTCAATCCGCTGCTGTTGATTCCATGTCAGCCAGTCGTGAACGACCGCCTTCACATTCGCTTCGCGCAGATCCTTGCGGCAGACCGCGCCGAGGCAGAGTTCCTCCAGCATCGTGCGCCGCGCCGCCTCGTCGATTTTCGGGATCTCTTTATCGGGGCACCATTCCGCCAGCAGATTGACGCGCAGAATCCATTCTTCAATTCCTTCGTCCCATCCGGGAATGTCGAGATTGCCTTTCAGCACTTCAGCGGCCAGCACGGCGGCCGCCTCGTCCGGTTGCGGGTTCTGAGTGATCGAGCGGTCGAGCACGAGATCGCGGAAGAGGGTGCGGTGTTCGACGACGACGCGCTTGATCGACTCGTCATATTTCGCTTCGCTCTCGTCGATAAAATCGCCGGGAAATAATTCTTCGAGCCATTCCTGTCTGACTTCTGTAGCGAGATTGAGCAGTACACCGGTCTGTCCGCGAGTCTGGCCGATTTCGGTGATTTCGGCGGCGACCAGCAGTTCGGCATCGCGTACCACACTTTCGCGCGCCAGTTCGGCGGTGCGCCCGTGTACCAATTCGCAGCGCAGCGTTCCCTTGTCGCATCGCCGCGCCAGCTGATCGGAAAAGGCGATCAGGATGCACTTTTGCAGATACTCATCTTCCGGCGCGGCGTTATTGATTTTCAGTCCCTGCTGTTCGGCAATTTGCAAAAACCGTTCG
>JBAYVX010000066.1:0-8832 GCA_041674365.1 Kiritimatiellales bacterium
ATATTAAACAGAGCATGTAAAGGTCGCTTCAGGGGGCGACGCTGTGCCTAATAGTAAAGCACAAATTCGCCGCGACGGTTGGCCGCCCAGGCCGTTTCGTCGTGTCCCGGATTGACGGGTTTTTCTTCACCATAGCTCTTGGTCTGAATCCGGTCTGTGCCGATTCCAAGGCTGGCCAGATAGTCGCGGATGGCCTGTGCACGGCGTTCACCTAAAGCCAGATTGTATTCGTTGCTGCCGCGTTCGTCGCAGTTGCCTTCAACAATGACCGCAACCGAATTGTTCTGTTTGAGGTGCTGCGAAACGGTTTCAATTTTTGAACGTTCGCTGGCGGCTATCTGTGAGCTGTCATAGTCAAAATAAACCGGAGCAAACATACCGGGGTGTTCCGTGCCGCCTGTGAAGCGGTCACCCATAGCAACACCGCCCATGCCATCACCGTAAAGTCCGCCCGATCCGTAAACACCCGCCGGATTTTTCTTCAGGCTTTTGCACCCGGTAAGAGATGAGACGGCCAGCAATAGACACAGACCCGCAACAAAGGAGACATTTTTCTTCATGATAACGGAACCTCGCGTTTGACTTTTTCCTACTACGGCGAACAAGCTGGCGCATACCAGCTTCCACCACCTTGAAGTAAAGCTACTGGACGGTCACTGACTGTGTCAAGGAGGTAGAGGGACGATTGGTAATTAACGGAACGCGCCGCGACGATATGTCGTCCATCCGGAGCCCACGACGGATCCTCATAATCGGCTCCATCCGTGGTCAGATAGACGGTTTGCCCGTTAGCGGGCTGGATAACGGAAATAATGTAACGTCCGCCAGACCGGCTGGAGCAGGCGATGAGGCCGTTGCGCCCCCAGTCGGGAGCGACATTTTCTGTTCCCCGGCTGCTGATGCGCCGCGAAACGCCGCCGTTACGGGAAATGATGTAGAGCTGGGGCGTTCCGCTTGAGTCGGAAACGTAAACCAGATGCTGTCCGTCCGGGGACCACGACGGACTGGCTTCAGTGGCGCGGGTTGCAGTCAGGCGGGTCAGTTTTCCGCTGCGAAGGTTTTTAAGGTAAAGTTCCGGGTTGCCGTCTTTGGAGAGAATCAGAGCCAGATCTTTACCGTCGGGCGAAATCGCCGATCCGGTATTCAGTCCGCCGTAATTTGCCAGCAGTTCACGGCGGTTGCGTTTCAGATCAATCCGGTAAATGTCAGGAAAATTTCTTAGATAAGAAGTGTACACGATGCTGCTGCTGTCGGGGCTCCAGTTTGGACCGACAACAATGCCTCCTTCGCCGGTAAGTTGCCGCACACTTCCACCGTCTCCATCGCAAAGATAGAGTTCTTTATGCCCGGTGCGGTTTCCGGTCAATACGATGCGCATAGAAGCGATTCCCTTATGGCCGGTGACGGCTTCGACAATGTCGTCCGCCATACGGTGGGCCATGGCGCGGGTCTGTCCGGAATAGTTTCTGGAGAGCAGAACGGCCTGATCGTTCAGCCGCAGAACCTGACAGCTGGCTTTCAATTCGTTGCCGGAGGGTGATGTATTTCCGTTCACCCGGACTTCGCCGCTGCTTTGTACCGGCTCAAACCATCCGGAAAGACGCAGATCGTTTTCCAGGGTTTTGAAAAAAGTTTGTGAAACGGAATCGCCTGTGGTACGCAGGCCGGAAAGGTCAATTGCTATTTTTCGGTCAGCGGATTTTACGACACGCACTTGTGCGGCCGCATGGTGGATCGAGAAAACGGCGAAAAACAAAAGGAATAGAATCTTTTTCATGCCTCTATTCCTTAACGGAATAGCCCTAGGGTTGGAAGCGGATTCTTTTGATAAGCCCGATAGAACCTACTTGTGAACGCGGATTTGATAGAATGCAGCCGCCTCTGCGGTGCGAACGGTGTTTGTGTCTTCAAACTCATATCCGTCAGCGGTGTCGATGAAGGAAAATCCGGAAGTAAGGTTGGATGTCCAGTAAATGTCATATTGCCGCGCGGCTTTGCGTTCCCAGCTGAATCTTCGGCCGTTTTCCCGAACCGCCGACAAGACATCAGAGGAATTGTCGGGATCAAGTCCGGCCACGTAGTTGTACAGAAAGGACTGTCCGTTTGCAGCTATCTCATTTGTTGCGGCGCTCGTAATGCTGTCGGTATAACGCTGTTCCCACCAGTCAGGAAGGCCGTCGCCGTCAGTATCGGTAAGGCCGCTGGCCGGCTCCGTATCCTGTACCGCCAGTTCATCCAGATAGACCGCATTGGCACTGTTATTGGCAATCTGCAAAGACGCGATTTGTGAATTGGCGGAGTAAAGGCTCAGATTAGAAGCTACAGTTGTTCCATTGACGCTCAAGATCCATTTCATATTGGCGTAATCGCAATAAACGTCAAACTGGCACCACTCGTTGGTGGAAAGTTGAGTGTTCAGCACAACAGGATTCGTGCTGTTGTAAACCACTAGATTCCGGTTGGTGTTAACGAAAAAAGCGACGCTGGTATTGGTGTTGGTGATGACGGGATCGGCTTCCGGTGCGGCAATAATGCGGGCCTGAAAGCGAATCCATATCGAAGAGCCGTCGCTCGAAAGGTCATGGGTAACTTGCGAATTCTGAATCTCAAGAGCCTGTGTGCTGTTGGTCGCGACGACACCGGACTGGATGGTCGCGCTGGTTCCGCTGGCCAGTACCCAGCCGTTCTGATTCTGAATGGACGCATTGTTTGTGAGCTCGTCAAACGTTTCCAGAAACGGAAGCGTCGAGGCAGACACACTCAGCGCAGACAGCGCCAACATAAAGGAAAATATATTTTTCACAACCCATATTTATACAGCCGAAGCCTGTTTTTTAGAAGACTATTATTGGGATAAAACGAACTCAATTTGAATGTCCCGGCTGGGCAGATCGACGGGAGGTACAGGCAGCCGGGTTATTGCATTTAGGGCGTTTTGCACAGATTGGTCGAACGACTCGTTTCCGGAGCGGCGGGCAATGGATTTTCGGGATACGGCTCCGTCACACTCTACCCGGATGGTGGCTGTTGCAGTCAGCCCGATCGGCGCACCGGCGGGCTGCTGCCACACCGCGTACATTCGCTGTTTCACACTGTCGTAATATCCCGCAAACGGGCTGTACACGCCGCTTCCGGAACCCGACCCCGAACCAGTTGACGCACTGTTGAGTGCCGATTTGATACCGCTGAAATCAAGTTTCGGGCCGGTTTGCGGATTCGGAATAGCCACCCGCTTATTCTGTCGTATTTCAGCCAGTCTTTCTGCTTCTGTCTTTTTTGGCACAGGCTTGGGCGTTGGTTTAGGTTCTGTCTTTTTCGGATTCAATTTTATGACTTTTGGCGGAGTGTTCGTGAGAGCCGGTTTAGGCTTTGGTTGGGGTGGGGGCGGTTCCGGTTCGGAGACCGGTACCGCCGCCGGAGGCATGGCCGCGAGGTCGATAAATGTGATAATTTTCGGCTTTGGGTGAAAGCATCCTTTAATCGACGGAATGAACAGCAACAGAAACAGCACGCCTATGTGTGCTCCGAATACCCGTTTTAAGACTGTTTTCTGCAGATCATTCAATTCAGGTTATTCTCCGGCCGTTACCAACCCCATCCGCTCAACCTTGGCTTCTTTCAAAAGCCCGACTACTTCGGCGACCCGTCCGTAATTTACCGAAACATCCGAGCTTAAATAAACCGTCGCTTCCGGATTATTATCGATTGTCCGTTTTATCTCCTGCGACAACGTTTCTTTGGAGACGGGCTGGCTGTCGAGAAAAAGATTGCCGCCCGCATCAATGGTGATGTTTCGACTATCTTTGCTGTCCTTCAGCTCGCCCTTGCCGGTCGGCAGTTTCACGGCGATTCCCTGCTCGATCATTGGGAAGGTGATGATGAAGGTGATCAGCAGAATAAACGTCAAATCCATCATTGGAGTCAGATTGATGTCACTAACTTCCCGAATGGCGATCAGGCTGGATTTTCTTTTTCTCATGGTTATTCACTCAGCGTGCTGAACTGCTTCTGTACGTCTGCGGCAAACTCCTGGGAAAAATTATCCATCTGCACCGCCAGCCGCCGGATGCGCGTGGTCAGTATGTTATAGCCGATGGAAGAGGGTAACGCCACCAGCAGGCCGACCACCGTGGTCAGCAGTGCTCCGGCAATGCCGGGAGCCACAGCGGAAAGCATGGCGGTTCCGGCGGCGCCCATTGCGCCGAAGGCATCCATTACTCCCCAGACGGTTCCCAGCAGGCCGAGAAACGGGCCGGTGCTTACTGCCGTGGCCAGCAGTCCCATCAGGCTTTCCAGATTCAACGCCGCGTCGGCCAGCGTGCAGTCCACCACCGTACGGATGTTTTCCAGCTGATGCGGCTCCAGCCGCCGCTGACCCGGCGGATAGCTTCCGCCCAGCAGAATCTCATTACGATCCACGCCGATCATCACCAGCTCATCAATCAGGGTTTTGCAGCCCGCTTCATAAAGCCGATTAAGCGGGGTTTCCGGCATGCGCTGTTTTTTAACGAACAGATTGGTCGGACGGGCCTGTTCGCGGTAGGCGCGCAGAAAACGTTCCGAATCAATCCGCGCGCGGCGCAATTCCATAAATTTGGTAACCATCGCGGTCCAGGCAAAGATCGAGATGCCAAACAACGCGATCACAATGATTTTACCCGAGGTCGAACTCTGCGCGAACGAAGAGGAGATTGAGCCGAGCGCGAGCAGTGGAAACAGCAATCCATTCATAATTTGTTTTCTCCGTTTTTCCAAGGTTTGCCACTTCACTTCGTTTCGTTGCTGTCGCTTTGCTCCAGCCTCTCTTCCGTTGGTCGAGTGGAAAAACCGTGCATCAGTTTTCCAAGGTTTGGGAAAAACAGCAAGCCGCAACGCAGTTGCTTTCCAAACATTGGAAAATCAATTATGCTCCGCCGTATGAAAAAACTCTTTGCGGCGTCTTTTTACCTTCTTTTCATGCTGATATCCTTACTTTTGACCGGAGCCGCGCAGGTGCATTTGCCAGAAGTGCGCGCCATCTGGGTGACCCGTTTTGACTATAAAACGCCGACGGACGTGGAGGCGATTGTTGCCAACTGCGCCCGAGCCGGGTTCACGGACATCTTTTTTCAGATTCGCGGCAACGGCACCGTATCGTATCCCAGTCAGGTTGAGCCGTGGGCGTTTGAACTGAGTGGAAAAGATCCGTCGGCCACCGGGCATAATCCCGGGTGGGATCCACTGAAGACTGCCGCAGACAGCGCCAAAAAACGCGGCATTCGTCTGCACGCCTACATGAATGTACTGCCGGGCTGGAGGGGTCTCAAAGAGCCGCCGCGCGCTGCCGGGCAGCTTTGGATGGCGCATCCGGACTGGTTTATGGTTGATGCGACCGGTCAGCGCATGCGACCAACCGGCGGCTGGTATTCGTTTTTGAATCCGGCGCTTCCGGAGGTTCGGCAGCATTTGAATCAACTGGCCGCTGAACTGGCGCGTTACGATATTGCCGGACTGCACTTCGATTACATCCGCTTTCCTTACGACTACAAGGATGTGGCGCGCGAAATTTATCCCAAAGCTTCAGTAGAAGAAATCAAGCGCCGCTCTGATTTTTCCTACGACCGGTTTTCGATGGAACAGGTCAAAATCCGATGGGAGGGTGACTGGGGCGCATTCCGTTGCGCATCAGTTTCACAGGTTGCCACCGATCTGAGTCAAACCTTTAGGGCGCGGCGCGGCCAGCCGTGCGTGGTTTCTTCCAGTGTGTTGGCGGATTTCAATATAGGCCGTAACACAGCATTTCAGGACAGCTGTCGCTGGGCAAAAGAGCGGATTGTAGATTGGCTTGTACCCATGAATTACAACGCAAAACTTTTTGACGAGCGGCTCGGAAAAATGTGCAAAGCTTTGGGCCGCCGGGCAACGGCTGAACAGCTGGTTGTAGGGATCGACTGCAAGGCGGAGCCGGCAGAAATCCGGCGCCAGATTAACGCGGTGCATAAGGCAGGGTGTCGGGGCTATGCGCTGTTTGCCTATTCCTATCTTTTTGAAAACCATTACCCTTCAGCAAAAGGGAAGAACCTGGCTGCAGGCCGGTAAACAAAAATGCTTTCCGAAAACCGGAAAGCATCTTTGACAGGGCTTCTATACAGCTTATTTCAGCTGTTGAGGCATCTGAAGGTCGAGATCAGGTTTCTGTTCCGGTTTATTCACCGGCTTTTTCTGCTCTGCAGCGGCCTGCTGTTCAACGGTTGCTTTTTCAGTTTTGAAAAATTTATTGAGTTGGTCGGCGGCGTTGCGCGTTTTGCCTTCATCGCCCTTTAAGCGGTAAGCCTGAAAAAGTCCCATCCAGACACGTCCGCTGCGCGGAGTAATGGCTGCGGCCTTTTCCATATATTCCAGACCTTTTGAAATCTGTTTCTGCATAAGAAGACTCTGGCCAAGACCAAGCCACGCTCCGGCCATATCCGGGCTGTTTTTAACGATGGTATTATAAACAGCTTCGGCCTCCTGCGGGCGGTTAAGAGCCAGATAAATTCCGCCCGCACCAATCAGCCGTGACGGGTTCCCGGCTTTGACAAAGCCCTTACTTTGCAGGATGTAATCACGCTGAGAATTTTCAAGAACTTTTACGCCGTATTTTTGAATGGCCGGATCCTTGATGAGCGTTTCGTATTCCGGCAGATCGCGGATCAGGATAACGGTTGATCCGTCGAAATAAACCAGCTTCCAGACTCCGGAAGCAATCAAGCGGTTGGCCAAGGCTCCGGAATCCGGCCAGCATCCGTTAAGAACAACGGCGTGCGGGTTCCACTGCGACAGGATCGTCTTCCATGCGCTCGCCTGGCCGAGCAGTGCACGGTTAAGCATCTGGTAAAACCCGGGTCCGTAGAACGAGGTACGTGTGTCGCAGAATATTTTCCGTCCGGGAGTCTGCAGAGCAATATAACCACCGTCGTGTGCAATATTTACGATGTTTTTTGGAAAATCGTCGCGGGATAAAATTCCTGCGGCAGCAACCGGGAAAGCACTTTCTTCAACACCCAGACCGCAGTGTGATGCGCTGCCGAGGCTGATGTACGCGCGATTGGTGATCAGCGAGACTATTGAGACGACCAGCAGAATGGCCGTAATGATTGAAAGCAGGTCGTGCAGCAGCGTTTCGCTGGTCTTGAAAACGGTGGTCAGCGTACGGGTCAAATATTCACTGACGGCATTAAAGCTCAGGATTATAAAGGGCAGAGCGAGAAATGCAAATAAGTGCAACGAGCCGATGGAGCGCACGGTTAGAAACGCACCGGTCAGCGCCAATGCAGTGATCATAGTCGGCAACCGTTTCTGCAGAGTAATCAGCCCGCCGGCACCGAGGATCAGTGCGAAAATGGTCAGGCTGCTGATAAAGCTTTGCGGGAAGCTGCTGCTGAAAAGGGATATCCACTCCAGATTTTCTGTTCCGGTCAGCAGTAGCGAGTTGGAAAGAATATGCCGGTGCAGGTTGATCATATTCGGATTGATCAGCGTAACCAGCAATGCAATAGCGGAAAGACCGAAAAGTTTTGTGGTTAGTGGCGTCACCATGGAAGCTCGCGAGGTACTGCGGGTTTCCTGCCAGTTTTCAATAGCGAATAAAAGAATCAATAAAGGGCCAAACAGGAACGACGGGTGTATGTTGGTCCAGATTACCTGCAGAATCAGCAGAAGGACGGCCAGCAGGGTGAAATTCTTAATACGGTAGAGCAGGGTAAGGAAAAGCGCAGTGAATAACATAAAAAACGCGCTTGGGTCGGGATTGAATACCGGAAGCATCAGCTTGGCACAAAGCAGCAGAGCCAGTCCCTGGCTCACCGGGCCGCCCCACTTCTTGCCGAACTGGAACATCAGGATAAACGCGGCCAGAACAACCAGAACGTGAATCAGGGTTACAAGCGCTGCTCCGTACTTATCGCCGCCCATTGACCAGAGGGAATAGACCAGACTGTTGTACAGCGGGTTCATATTGATCCACTGCTGGCCGGTCATCGTGTAGGAAAGGGGGTCGGCTTTCACGCTGTGAGCCTGCCCCAGCGCGATGTGTGTGAAAATATCCGGACTGCTGATGGTGCGTATACCCGTGAGAGTTAGAAGAACGAATCCGAGAACAACCAGAACAAGGCCGAGAGATTTTTTGCTACTCATAAGGTAAGAACCCCCTGTTTGAAATAATAAGCCGCATTCTAGTGGCTCAAGCTCTTTTTACAAGCAGGAATCCCTCAAACCCCGTCCGCCAATTTAGAAGAGGTTCATTTGAGAATCATCAGTCTTTTTCCGTCGTGAACGGTGTTGCGCAAGTTTCGGAGTGCCTTCGGCCTCAAACTCACCTTCCTCCAGATTGTGTAAAATTTCGTTGGCTCGTTCGAGAACCGAGGCGGGCAACCCGGCCAGCCGCGCGACGTGAATTCCGTAACTTTTATCGGCTGCCCCCGGCACAATCTTGCGCAGGAACGTAATTTGATCGCCACGCTCCTTCACCAGCACATTCGCGTTCTGCACGCCCGGCATCGTCAAGCTCAGATCCGTCAGCTCGTGATAGTGCGTCGCAAACAGCGTCTTCGCGCGCACCGCCGGATTGGCGCAGAGAAACTCTGCCACAGACCACGCGATACTGATTCCGTCGAACGTACTCGTCCCGCGCCCGATTTCGTCGAGCACAATCAGACTCTTCGGTGTCGCGTTATTCAGGATATTCGCCGTCTCCTGCATCTCCACCATAAATGTGGAACGCCCGCGCGCCAGATCATCGCTGGCACCGACGCGGGTGAACACGCGATCCACCAGTCCGATCTTCGCTTCTGATGCCGGAACAAACGAACCGAT
>JBAYVX010000067.1:0-8819 GCA_041674365.1 Kiritimatiellales bacterium
CTTCGACGCGATGATCACCACTCCCAGCAATATCAAATTTATTCTGGTTCGCCACGAGCAGGGCGCTGCGCATATGGCCGACGGCTACGCCCGCGCCACCGGCAAGCCCGCTGTTGTTCTCGTCACCAGCGGCCCCGGCGCCACCAACGTCATCACCGGCATTATGACCGCGCACATGGATTCTGTTCCGATGGTTTGTCTGACTGGACAGTCTGTTTCATGGATGATCGGCAAAGACGCTTTTCAGGAAGCGGACATCTTCGGCATCACCATGCCGGTTGTGAAGCACAGCTATTTGCTCAAATCCAGCAATGACATTCCGCGCACCGTCCGAGAGGCGTTTCATATCGCCACCACCGGACGCCCGGGCCCGGTTCTTATCGACATTCCCAAAGACATCAGCGCCGGCGCATTTACCGGTGATCTGCATGCGGAAATGGATATCCCCGGCTATAAAACACATGCCGAGGATTTTAATCCTGCCCAGGTTATGGAAATTGCCGAAGCCATCAGCAAGTCGCAGCGGCCGGTTATTCTGGCGGGACACGGTGTTCTGATTTCCGGCGCGCACAAAGAACTGCGCGCGCTGGCTGAAAAACTGAATGCACCTGTCACCACGACACTGCTGGGCAAGGGCGCGTTTCCGGAAACACATAAACTGTCGCTCGGCTGGCTCGGCATGCACGGCACCGCTTACGCCAACAAGGCAATGTGCGAGTGCGACCTGTTGCTGAATATCGGCTCGCGCTTCGACGACCGTATTCTTGGCGATCCGAAATGGTTCTGCAAAGAAGCCACTGTTATTCACGTTGATATTGATCCGGCGGAAATCGGCAAGATGATCCGTCCGCAATATCACTGCATCGCCGATGCGAAACGCTTTATTGAAGAGCTGAGTAAGCACGTCGGTAAGCTCAACACCGCCGAGTGGCTCAAAACCATCGACGGCTGGAAGCAGAAATATCCGCTCAAATTCAAGCGGCAGGGCGGCCTCAAAATGCAGCACGTCATCGACGAGTTCTACAAACTTTCCAACGGCAAAGCCGTTGTCGTCACCGACGTCGGCCAGCACCAGATGTGGTCAGCTCAGTTCTACAAAACGGATGCTCCGAACAATTTTCTCAGCTCCGGCGGCGCAGGCACCATGGGCTTCGGCGTTCCGGCCGCCATCGGCGCGCAATTCGGGCGGCCGAAAGACACCGTCATCGCGTTCTGCGGCGACGGCGGCTTCCAGATGACTGAATTCGAACTTGCCACCGCCGCGCTCTACAAACTGCCGGTCAAATTTGTTGTTTTGAACAACCATTACCTCGGTATGGTCCGCCAGTGGCAGGAACTTTTCTACGAAGACCGCACCCACGGCGTTGACCTCGAAGGCAACCCCGACTTCGTCAAGCTGGCCGATGCCTACGGCATGAAAGGCTTCAACCTTCGCCGTCCCGGCGATGTCAAACGCATCCTCAAAGCTGCGCTGGCCTATAATAAAGGTCCGTGCCTGATCAACTGCGAAGTCGAAAAGACCGACAACGTCTTCCCGATGATCCCGGCAGGCAAGCGCATTGAAGCCATGATCATCGAAGCGCCGAAAGCGGGCGGAAAAAAACTCGAAAAACCCACCGGTTCAACGTAAAGCTCGAATAACGAAGCACCCAAACACCCAAGGAAAAGTAAATGGCAAAAACACCCAATGATAAAGGCCGGATTGGTACTTCGGATTTAAGCATTCCTTCGTGCCTGGGTATTTCGTCATTCGTCATTTAATATTAGGAGAGAATTTTATGATCAACGCAAAACCGATTCATACATTGAGTGTTTACGTCACCAACAAACCCGGTGTTTTGGCCCGCATCGCGCAGACCTTTTCGCGGCGCGGCTACAACATCGAATCACTCGTCGTCTCCACCGCTATTGACGGAAACTTTTCCCGCATGACCATCGGTGTCAGCGGCGAAGCCGACGGTCTTGACCAGATTATCCGGCAGGTCAGCAAACTCATTGACGTTCTGCACTGCACCGACCACACCTTTGACGATGCTGTCGTTAAGGAAATGGGGCTTATCAAAATTGCCGTTAGCGCGGAAGAACGTGGCGAAGCCTTGCAGATCGCCGAGCACTTCGGTTGCAAAACCGTTGACCTGACCGAAACCTCGATGATCCTGCAGGCGGTCGGCGATCCGGCCAAAATCGACGCGCTCGTTGAAATGATCGAAAAATTCAGAATCATTGAGATCGTCCGCACCGGAAAAGTCCTGCTCTCCCGCGGAGCCGAAACAACATAACCGGACGGTAATTTGCAAGCCCTGCGCCTGTTGCAAAGAACTTTTTATTGTTCAGATAAAACCGCGTCGATGATGCCCTGAACCAGATGGGTTTCGTTGGGTTTTAGAGTTGGTGGAACCCGTTCGCGACCCACCGCACGGGCCACCTGCCAGCGTGCACAGAGCGCAGGGGTAGAGTTGCAATAGACCTCCTGAAATATCACAATGGCATCGGGTTTGATACCATTCAACGTATTGAAAAACGCACATCCTTCCAACAGTTCGCAGTTCATAACGTCCCCGTTTCGGGGGCAACTTAATCCTCGCTGGAACCTCCGGCAATTAAAATATAGAGCGGAAAAATTTTCCATTCCGCGGCGCGGGCGGGTACCTTTTGTAAGCCCATGAAAACACTGTTAGTTACACCTCCGCTCCTGCAGCCGAACACGCCGTATGCGGCGACACCGATGCTCACGGCGTGGCTCCGCTCGCAAGGGCGGGAGACGGTTCAGGCCGATCTTTCGCTCGAACTGCTCCTCAAACTTTTTTCCGCCGACGGCCTCGCGCAGCTGGGGGTTGATGCCGAATACCGTTCCGTCATCGGCGATGTGATGGAATTTCTACAGGATCGAAATCCATCCTTAGCCAAACGCTTTGCTAAACGCGGCGCGCTTCCTGAAGGCAAACACCTCATCCGCGCGTGGGAGCAGGAAAAACAATTCGGCTGGAACTTCCGGGGGTTGGAAAAATACGACCGCGCCCGCCATCTGTGCAGTCTGGTTCTCGACGATATCGCCGAAGCCGCCACACAGCTTGATCCGCACTTCGGCTTTTCCCGCTATGCCGAACACCTTTCCGCAAATCTTCCAAGGTTTGGAAAAATTCAAGAGGCTTTAGAGTCTGCAGATTCGTGGATCTTCCAAACATTGGAAAAATTGACCGATGAGCAGATTCAAAAACACAATCCGCAGATTGTTGCCATCACCGTTCCATTTCCCGGCTGCCTCTTCGGCGCATTGGCCATCGCCCGGCGCATTAAACGGACGCATCCGGAAATCCGGATTGTACTTGGCGGCGGCTATGTGAATACCGAGCTGCGCGAACTCTCCGATCCGGCCATCCTTGACTACGTGGATTACATCACCCTCGACAGCGGGATGCTTCCGCTGTTGCGAATTGTCCAAGGTTTGGAAAAATCCAAACTGGTGCGCACCTTCGTTCGCGAAAACGGAACCGTCCGTTTTTACGACTGCGCCGAAGAGCCCGTCGCGCACGATAAACTGCCTGCGCCGGTTTACGACGGCTTGCCGCTTGATCGTTACTTCGGCCTGTTTGAAGTGCTTAATCCGGTCACGCGGCTTTGGTCGGATGGACGCTGGAATAAGCTGGTGCTCGCGCACGGATGCAACTGGAGTCGCTGCGCCTTCTGCGACACCTCCATTGACTACATCTGCCGCTACGATCCGGCGCGTCCGTCCACCGTCTGCGACTGGATGGAGACGATCGTTGCTGAAACCGGATTCAACGGATTCCATTTTGTCGATGAAGCACTTCCGCCCGCGCTTCTTGATGGATTGTGCGACGAAATTTTAAAGCGTGGCCTCAATGTCGAATGGTGGGGCAATATTCGCTTTGAAAAACGGCTCTCCACCGAGCTGATCGAAAAAATGGCGGCGGCCGGATGCATCGCTGTCACCGGCGGACTCGAAACCTGCTGTGACCGCACGCTTCAGTTGATGAAAAAAGGGATCACCGTCGCCGGATCGAAAGAGGTGCTGGTGAATCTGTCGGAGGCGGGCATCATGACCCACGCCTACCTCATGTACGGCTTTCCGACGCAGACGCTGGATGAAACCTTCCAGGGATTGGAAACCGTTCGCCGCTTGATGGAAGAGGGCGTTTTGCACTCGGCGTTCTGGCACCGCTTCGCGCTCACCGCCCACAGCGAAATCGCCCGCGAGCCGGAACGGTTTGGAATCCGGCTTCTGCCGGAAGAGCAGGGAGGTTTCGCCCGGAATGAAATTCCGTTCGACGGACAATTCGATGATAACCTCGCCGCCATCGGTGAAGCACTCCGCACCGCCACTTACAACTATCAGCACGGCACTGGATTTGATGCCCCGGTTATGGATTGGCTGAACTGATTTTTCCAATCTTTGGAAAATCACAGAATGTGCCGGGCTATTTGTACACCATGTATTTCTGCCGGTAGTCGGCGGCGGTAAGGCCGGAATGCTGTTTGAATGCGCGGCAGAAATTTTCGGTGTTGGCATAACCGACTTCCTGCGCGAGGACTTTGATTGGAGTATCGGATGTTGCCAACGCGTGGCGCGCGGCCTGCATCCGCTGGAGAATCAGGTACTGGTGGGGAGAGACCTTGGCGAACGTCCGGAAGTCGGCGTGCAGATGCGAAGCGCTCAATCCCGCACGGGCCGCTATGTCCTCAACGGCGATATTTTCCGCATAGTGTTTTTCGATGTAGGCCATCACAGACACAACGCGCGGCGGAATTTTCTGTTTGGATTGCCGGCGGAACTGATCCCGCCGGAAACGGAACTGGCTCCAGATCAGATTCCCGAGAACTTCCTGATCCACGCGGGTGTGATGGAACGCGTAAAGCATTTCGTGGGCAAAGCTGACCGCCTGATGGATGTCTTCCCAGAAAAAATTTCTTGGCCACGTTTCTTTCTCCTGCGGTTGCCCGGCGTTGAATGAAACGACCATGCACTCGTAATGATCGTCAGGTTCTGTTTGCCATACCGTATTCTGTCCCGCCTGATGGACGAATATCCAGCCTGCGCCGCGCAATTGCGGCGGATTCCCGGTTGGAGCGTAAACATGGCCGGCGGTGATCAGCTCAAAACAAAGCATGTTGTCTGGGATTTGAAACGGCTTGGGCGCGCCGCCTTTTGCACTGGTGTAGTATCCCATCCGGATCAGTTTGTTGGTCATTTTTCCACCTTAAATAATAGTTTTGGTCAATTTACAATATTCTAAATGCGATTATATTAGGGAACATATCAGTTTGTGTCACAGTTTTTGTCATAGCAAAACAAGGAGGCGTTCAAGATGATTCCGGAAATTACAGTTCAGTTGTACAGCGTGCGCGAACAGGCCGCTGCGGATTATGAAGGAACCATTCGCGCCATCGCGGCGATGGGATTCGGCAATGTTGAACCGGCCGGTTTTCCGGGCACCACTGCGGCTGCCGCCGCAAAGCTGTTCAAAGAACTGGGGCTCAAGGCACCTTCCTGCCACGGTGCGCTGCCGGTCGGAGAGAAGAAAAATCAAATCATCGATGGCGCGCTGATGCTGGGGCACAAATACCTCATTACCGGCTGCCCGCCGGAGTTCAAAAAGAATTTTGCCACCGCGGACGCGATCAAAGCCACCGCGGAACTGTATTGCGAAGCCGCCGAATTCGCCGCCCTCCACGGACTGCAGGTGGGTTATCATAATCACGACTGGGATCTGGCCCAAGTGGATGGCCGTCCGGGATATAAAATTTTTCTGGAAAATACGCCGGAAACGGTTCTGTGGGAAGCGGACATTTATTGGGTAACCAAAGCCGGTCTGGATCCGGTTGAATTCATCAAAGAGATCGGTTCGCGCGGCAAGGTGTTGCACTTTAAAGACGGAGTGATCAATCAGGCCGATTCGTTTAAAGAGGCGGAGACCGTTGACGGCAAGATTATGGTCAGTCAGGCCAAACCGTTCAGGCCGGCCGGCAAAGGAGATGTCAACCTGTTCGGCGCGTCGAAGGCCGCGGTTCTGGCGGACTACATTGCGGTCGAACTGGACAGTTATGACGGCGATATGATGCAGGCTGTGCAGCAGAGCTACACCTATCTCACCGCCAACGGCATCGCTCGCGGAAACAAATAAGGAAAAACCATGGCTAAAAATAAAACAATCGGCGTGGGCATCATCGGCTGCGGCAGCATTTCGCAGGCCTATTTTAACGGCATGAAAGTTTTTGACGTGCTCCGAATCGTTTCCTGCGCGGACATCAACATGCAGGCTGCCAAAACCAAAGCGGAAGAGAACGGATGCAAAGCGGAAACCGTCAAAGAGCTTCTGGCAAACAAAGAGATTGATCTGGTGGTCAATCTCACCGTTCCGGCGGTTCACGCCGAAGTCAGTCTGGCCGCGCTCAAGGCCGGCAAGCACGTGCATTGCGAAAAACCATTGGCGGTCAATCTGGAGGACGGAAAAGCGGTTATAGATTTTGCAAAAGAAAACGGACTGCTCGTCGGGTGCGCTCCGGACACCTTCATGGGGGCCGGCCTTCAAACCAGCCGCAAGCTGATTGATGACGGCTGGATCGGCCGGGTCGTCGGCGGAACGGTGTTTCTGATGTCACGCGGACCCGAGTCCTGGCATCCGAATCCGGCTTTCTTTTATCAGGCCGGAGCCGGGCCGATGTTTGACATGGGACCGTATTACATGACGGCGCTGGTGCATCTGCTGGGGCCGGTCAAAAGCGTGAGCGCCATCACCTCGCGTGCCTTCGAAAAACGGACCGCCACCTGTAAAGAGCATTTCGGCGAACAGCTGACGGTGAACGTTCCCACTCATTACACCGGCTCGCTGGAATTCCACTGCGGAGCCACTGTCACGGCGACCATCTCCTTTGATGTGCGCCGGCACGGACACAGCCCGATCGAAATTTACGGAACCGAGGGCTCTCTCAAAGTTCCGGATCCGAATAAATTCTGCGGACCGGTTGAGCTGTTCACTGCTGCTGCCGGCGAATGGCAGACGCAGGGCTTGAGTCATCCTTACGTTGACAACATGCGCGGTATCGGTGCGGCCGATCTGGCGTATGCAATTCTCGGCAAACACAAACACCGCGCCAGCGGCGAACTCGCTTACCATGTGCTCGAAGTTATGCATGCATTCGAAAAATCATCGAACGAGCGGAAACATATCGCAATCAAATCCAAACCGGCAAAACCCGATGCACTCCCGCTGGGGCTCATTAAAGGCCGTCTCGAGCCCTGAGCGCAGATTCGGCATATAGGTGGTTCACTTCAAGACATGACCCGGGGAACGGACGCCTCTTCAAAGAGGCGTCCTGTTTTCCGAACATTGCCTCTTCACTGCGTTTCGTTGCCAGCGCTATGCGCCAGCCTCTCTCGACTTCGTCTCGGGTGGAAACTCTGCATTTCGAGGGCAGTTCGACTACGACCTCAACGCCGTCGGCGAAGCTCCCCGCACCGCCACCTACAACTACCAGCACGGCACCGGGTTTGATGTCCCCGTTAGAGAGTGGTTAAACCGCGAATGAACGTGAATGGACGCGGATGGTTCCAATGGTTGCCTGCCCTGAGCTTATCGAAGGGGAAAAATGACCGCAAAGTTCACCCCGCAGGGCGGAGCCGCCAAGAAGTTTCCAATATTTGGAAATTGTCAAATTATCGAACCCCGTCTTCGCCGCTTACAGAACTATCTTTTCCGCAGAAACGTTCAGGTCATTGACGGTTGCTTTAATTTTGTCTGGATCACAGACAATAAGAACCAGTCTTTTGGTGAGTTCTTGTGCAGCAATGTTTGCGATATCAGAGTAGGCCTTCTGCTGCAGAGGGCTTTCTTCAAAGAGGAATATGTATGCCATGGCAATGGTACCCTTCCGAATCTCTGAAAGTGCATGCTCTGTGAACTCCTGAACTCCGGATGGGGTATGGGTGCTACTAAAAGTGGTAACTGCAATTTTCTCTCCATCTTTGCGTAAAAAAACGCCATCAAACAGCTCTTCTCCATGTCCTGAGGGTGTTCCGTGCGCCATTTTTAGCGCCTTAAGACCATCTTGGGTTGTGGCGCCTGGCCAGCAGTTTGTCACGGCACGTTCCAGCTTTGTAGCCGAGGTCCTCGACCTCGGTTCCGCGATCATGGATCGCGGCTACAATTCTTTGGGTCTTCGCGGTCATAAATCTTCCAAACATTGGAAGTTCTGAGGCTTTACCTTCGTTGTCCTTCGTTACCTTCTGTGAAAACTCTTTATCTCAGCCGTTTGGCGATGGCGTCCATGGCGAGGCGGGCGGTGGAGAAAGCGGCCTGTAAGTTATAGCCGCCGCTCGGGCCGTCGATGTCCATGACTTCACCGGCGAAGAAGAGCCCCGGAACTTTTTTCGATTCCATGGTGCGCGAATCGACTTCGTTCAACGCAATTCCACCGACGGTGACCATGGCTTCTTTGAGCGGGCGGACGCGGACTGGGTTGAGCGTCCATTTTTTGCCGTTTAGGTCCACTTCGAAGCTGTAGTTCTTGAGATCGCGCCGCGCGATAATCCGGCTGGCGTTGGTAACCGCCGGTCCGCCGATGCCGTATTTTTCGATTTCCAGAAAGCCTTCGGTGCTTGCGACCGCTTTACCGCCGACCATGATTTTGAGTTTCACGTTCGGGATACTGCGCATCGGGTTGGCGTGAATCCATGCGGGCGGCATGTCGAATCCGGCGAGACCGGGGCGGTACGGCGTTATTTTATGCCCGAGCGATGAAACCCATTTCTGTCCGTCGCCGACGGAGCCGGTTTTCGGATAGCTGACGCCGCCGGTGGC
>JBAYVX010000068.1:0-8773 GCA_041674365.1 Kiritimatiellales bacterium
AGTCCGTCGCCGAGCGAGAAGGCGATGTCGTATGCCTGCAGGATTTTGCAGATGTCCTCGAAGTGCGTGTAGAGGAAACTTTCTTCATCTTTGTTCTGCATCCACTGCGCCATGATGGAGCCGCCGCGGCTGACGATGCCGATGAGCCGCTTGGCGGCGAGCGGAACGTGTTTGCGCAGTACGCCGGCGTGGATGGTGAAATAGTCAACGCCCTGTTTGGCCTGTTCGATGAGCGTTTTGCGGTAAACATCCCATGTCAGCGCGTTGATGTCGCCGCCGACTTTCTGGAGCGCCTGATAGAGCGGAACGGTGCCGATGGGCGTCGGGCAGTGGCGCAGGATCACTTCGCGCGTTTCATGAATATCCTTGCCGGTGGAAAGATCCATAACGGTGTCGGCACCCCAGATGACCGACCAGCGCATTTTTTCGAGTTCTTCTTCAATGGACGAACCGAGCGCGGAGTTGCCAATGTTGGAGTTGATTTTTGTGCGGAACTTCCGGCCGATGATCATCGGCTCAGTTTCAGGATGGCAACGGTTGGCCGGGATGATGGCGCGTCCGGCGGCGATTTCGGCGCGAACGAATTCGGGTTCAACGTGTTCGCGGATGGCAACAAATTCCATTTCCGGCGTGATGGTTCCGGCTCGGGCCAGTTCAAGCTGAGTGGCGTGGTTGCGTGCGGCGATCCATGGTGTGCGTAGCGCGGGCAGCGGGCCGTCTACAGCGGGGCCGGATGTGTCGTAAACGCGGACAGGCGCGTTAAAGCTTTTCTGTGGGCCGTCTTCATTCAGTGTGTGAGCCAGCTCGATTTCACGAAACGGGACGCGCACGCCGGGCAATGAACCGCTGACATAGACTTTCCGTGAGTGAGGGAACCAGTTTCCGTATCCGTTGTTATCCATCTTGAATCATCTCCGCATTGCGCGGGGCGAAAGGACAACGGTTTACACGCTTCCCTTCGCGGCATGACCCGCGCAGGTTCAAAGGGTTCTTTCTCAGCCCCCTCAGGGCACCCCCAGCAAAGTCGGGACTATACCGCTTTCTTCCGTCCAGGAAAGCCTTTGTTTTCCATTTTTGTGCAACAGATAAAACCGGCCTGTTTATAAGGATTTTCAAACAATTGGCCGCACTATGGGGTTGTAAACGATGTGTTCTCCATGGAAAGTTATCCCCCGATTTAGTGAAGGAGTGGCCATGAGCAAAATGAAGATAAAAGACGATATTTTCTGGGTTGGCGTAAAAGATCCGGATCGTGCGGTGTTTGACGGGTTATTGCCGCTTCCGCAGGGAACCACCTATAATTCCTATCTTGTCCAGGGTTCTGAAAAGACCGCGCTGGTCGATACCTGTGAGCCGGAGTTTCTGGACATTCTTCTGGCGAATCTTGAAGGCGTCAAAAAAATCGACTACATCGTTTCGCATCATGCCGAGCAGGATCATTCCGGATCCATCCCGCTTCTGCTGGAAAAATTTCCAGGCTCTACACTGCTGTGCCTGCAAAAAAATAAAGAAATGCTTCAGGATCTAATGACCATTCCGGAAGACCGGATTCAGGTGGTTGAAGACGGCGGTGAAATTTCGCTGGGTAATAAAACAATCCGTTTCATGCACTTTCCGTGGGTACACTGGCCGGAAACCGCTGTGACGTATATTCCGGAAGACAAAATCCTCTTTCCGTGCGATTTTCTTGGCTCACATTATTCGTTCGACACTCTTTTTGCCGGCGATAATCCGGTCGTTTACAAAGGTGCGCGCGAATATTACGTGCAGATCATGATGCTCTATTCCAAAATGACGGCGAAGTATCTTGACCGCATTAAGGAGTTCGATATTGAGCTTATTTGCCCCAGTCACGGCCCGGTATATGACCAGCCGCAGATCATTCTCGATCTCTACGAAAAATGGATGCGCGGCGCACCTGAAAATCTGGCGTTGATTGCTTATGTTTCTGCGCATGGCAGCACGGGAATTATGGCGAAACATCTTGCGGCGGCGCTGAAAAAGCGCGGTGTAAAAGTCGAACTGAAAAATCTGGTCGGTCTGCCTCTCAACGAACTGGCCGGAGTGCTGACCGATGCCGCGACGATTGTGCTCGGGTCTTCCGTTATCATGGCCGCACTGCACCCCTTGGCGGTCTATGTTGCGTTCCTGCTCGACCGGTTGAAGCCCAAAGCTAAATTCGCCGCAGTCATCGGTTCCTACGGCTGGAGCCCGAACCCGCTTAAAAAAGCAGCGGAACTGCTGCCGTCCTGGAAAGTGGATGTTGTCGGAGCAGTGATTGCCAAAGGTCACCCGGATGCCGCCGCGCTGGCGGAACTCGACGCGCTGGCTGACACCATCACCGCGAAACACCGTGAGGCCGGCATCCTCAAGTAAACTTCCCGGGATAATACGCAGTTGAAAGAAGCCGAAGTGACCGGCTTTGCCAGGTTCCAAACATTGGAAAAGATGCAATTCAACCTTGTAATTGAAGGTCGAAACGCTACTCTTTCCGCTCTTTTGTGAACCGCAGAAGGCGAGTTAACCGGCCGGGTGGCTGTGAGCGTCTGCGGAGAGAAAGAACAATAACCCCGGGACGGGGTGCTCCGCGCAATGCGGCCGCAGACGTCACCGGATAGAAAAAGAAGACCAGATCATGGAAGATACACTCACCATCGGCAAAGACGCGGACGCGATCGATGCAATGTACAGCAACACCCTCAAGGACTTCGCCGTCGGCTCCATTGTGCCCGGTAAAGTGCTCCGCATCCAGGACGACGAAGTGCTCGTCGATATCGGTTACAAATCAGAAGGCATCGTCGACGGCGACGAATTCGAAGATGTAGCCACCGTTCAGGTCGGCGACACCGTCGAAGTATTTCTTGAAAGCCTCGAAAACGACCACGGCATGGTCGTTCTCAGCAAGAAGCGCGCGGAACAGCAGCGCAAGTGGGATCACATCGTCAACGACTGCGAAGAAGGCAGCCTCGTGGAAGGCACCATCACCCGCGCCATCAAGGGCGGCTTCATCGTCGATATCGGCGCCGACGCCTTCCTGCCCGGCTCGCAGGTGGACGTGGTTCCGGTCCGCAACCTCGACGACTACATCGGCCGCACCCTTCAGGTCAAAATTCTTAAAATCAACAAAGAGCGCAAAAACATTGTCGTTTCCCGCCGCGAAATCATCGAAGAAACCCGCCGCGAACAGAAACTCAAACTGCTCGGCGAAATCAAGGTCGGCCAGCTCCGCAAGGGCACGGTCAAGAACATCACCGACTTCGGTGCGTTTGTGGATCTCGACGGAATCGACGGCCTGCTGCATGTCACCGACATGAGCTGGGGCCGCATCAATCATCCGACCGAAATGGTGCGCGTTGGAGACCAGATTGAAGTGATGATCCTCGACATCGACCTCGAAAAAGAACGCATTTCGCTCGGGCTCAAGCAGACGCTGTCCAATCCGTGGCAGGATATCGACGCCAAGTACCCGATCGGCACCCGCATCCGCGGCAAGGTCGTCAGCCTCGCTCCGTACGGCGCGTTTGTCGAAATCGAAGAAGGCGTTGAAGGTCTTGTTCACGTATCTGAAATTTCGTGGACCAAGCGCATTCAGCGTGCATCCGATGTCCTTAAAGTCGGCGACGAAGTCGAAGCGGTTGTTCTTTCCATCAACATGGAAGATAAGAAAATCTCGCTCGGCATGCGCCAGACCGAAGAAAATCCGTGGGAAGTCGCCGCGCTCAAATACCCGATCGGCTCGCTGGTCAAGGGCAAGGTTCGCAACTTCACCTCCTACGGCGCGTTTGTTGAAATCGAAGAAGGTGTCGATGGCATGATTCACGTGTCCGATATGTCCTGGACCCGCAAGATCAACCATCCGTCCGAAGTCCTCAAGAAGGGCGAGGAAGTCGAAACCATCGTGCTCGAAATCGATTCCGCCAACCAGCGCATCTCCCTCGGCCTCAAGCAGGCTCAGGAAGATCCGTGGGCGCGCATCACCGACGCCTACAAAGAAGGCCAGAAGATCACCGGTAAAGTCACCAAGCTCACCAACTTCGGTGCGTTTATTGAACTCGAAGACGGAATCGACGGTCTCGTTCACATCAGCCAGATCAGCGATGCGCACATCGAGAAAGTCAAAGATGTGCTGAGCATCGGCGATGAAGTCGAAGCCCGTATTGTCAAGATCGATCCGGTTGAACACCGTATCGGCCTGAGCATCAAAGCCGCCAAGATCGCGGATGAAGACTTCGAGATCAACGACGAACTGCTCACCGGCTTACGTCCGGGTGAAGAACTGGTTGACCTCTCTTCCGCGTTTGACGGTCTGCTGACCGGCAACGAAGAGTGGCACCCCGGCCAGAAAGCCGAATAAAACGGAGCCATCCGTTTTATGAACCCGCACCGAAGTTTCGGTGCGGGTTTTTTGTTCTGGCTAAAACCGCTGCATAGCCAAAATTTCTAATCGATTTATATAGAACGGATTTGACCAAGAATTTTTGCCGGATTAAAGTCCGGAAAATTCATTGGTCGGCGTTTGAACAATGGTGTTCAAAAAAATGGAGGCAACGAATGAATTTGCATATGTCTGTCCGCCGGCGGGTTATCGTATCTGTTTTTTTTATTATTCTTTGGCTGGTATCGCCATGGTGTGTCCGTGCGGAACTGACGACATCATTTAACGGCGATACTCTGGATTCCAATCTTCATCTTGATATCCCCGATCCGGACGGTGTCGGAACGATCAGTCTGGATACGGTTAACCACTGCCTTCTTTTTTACGGTTCAGGTGCCGATTTGTGGAATGACCGTAACGGCCTGCCGTATGCCTGGACAGCCATCCCGAATGTCGGGGTTGGCGGAATGTGGCGGGCTGAAACCGAGATACAATACAATGTGGCTTACCATGCGTGGGGGCGGATCGCCGGTTTGACAACCTATTCGGGTCCTGATGGATCCGGCGGCGCAAGCATGGGGCAGGAATTCACCTTCGGTCTCGACCAGTGGGACTACAACGACGCGGCCCGGGTGCAAGGACTGGGCGATAATCAACCAGGGGATTCCGGTAATTTGGCGGAAGGGCTGCTTTCGGATATTCTGGATTTGAGAATGGATGTGACCGTCGGCGAAGGGAACTACAATACCTACGATTTTTATTACAAACTACCGTCCGATTCAGAGTGGAGCACTCTGGGAACCATTCATTACACCAGTACAGACGATCGTGTTGCACTGTTTTTCAAAGGCGGCGATATGGACGTCTCCTTTAATTACTTCAACGTCACGGCTGTGCCGGAACCCAGCTCGGTAGCGATGGTCGGTTCCGGCGCGGTCATTTTCTGGCTGGTACGGTTCATTAAGCGATGGAACCAGGCTTAATGAGTGTGTTTTTTCTTTCCCGGTATTGCGGAACCCTCTTCGTTTTGTAAACCCGCAGGTTGAAATGACCTGCGGGTTTCTTTATGCTCCGGCAATTATGACAATTGACCAACAGCTTGAATTTCTCATCGCCCGCCACGTCGACCTCTTTTCCAAAGAGGAACTCAAGAAAAAACTCGAAATCGCCGCCAAGGAAGGGCGGGGATTGCGGATTAAATACGGGGCCGACCCGTCCGCGCCGGACATCCACCTCGGGCACGTCGTCGGCCTCAACAAGCTGCGCGAGTTTCAGGAAGCCGGGCACACCGTCGTCTTCATCATCGGCGACTTCACCGGCATGATCGGCGACCCCTCCGGCAAATCCGCCACCCGCCCGGCGCTCTCGCGCAAGCAGGTCGCTGCCAACGCCGAAAGCTACAAACAGCAGGTTTTCAAAATCCTTGACCCCGCCAAAACCGAAGTCCGCTTCAACTCCGAATGGCTCGGCGGCATGAAATTCGAAGACGTCATCCGCCTCTCCGCGCACGTCACCGTCGCCCAGCTGCTCGCCCGCGACGACTTCTCCAAGCGCTACGGTGCCAACCAGCCGATCTCGCTCGTCGAATTCTTGTACCCGCTCGTGCAGGCCTACGACTCCGTCATGGTCAAAGCCGACGTCGAACTTGGCGGAACCGACCAGCTCTTCAACCTGCTCCTCGGCCGCGAACTCCAGAAAATCTACAGCCAGTACCCGCAGGTCGTCATGACCCTTCCGCTCATCGAAGGACTCGACGGCGTTCAGAAAATGAGCAAAAGCCTCGGCAACTATGTCGGCGTCAGCGAAACCGCCAAAGAAATGTTCGGCAAGCTCATGAGCGTCAGCGACGAACTCATGTGGAAATACTTCCTCTACATCCTCTGCCGCAAGCCCGCCGAAATCGAAGCCATGCAGAAAAAAGTCGCCTCCGGCGAACTGCACCCGCGCGCCGTCAAAGACGAGCTGGGCCGCTGCGTCGTCGACCGCTTCGCCGGTGCGGGCGAAGGACAGAAAGCCTCCGAAGAATTCGCCCGCATCTTTGCGCAGAAAGAACTGCCCGACGACATGCCCGATCTCAAACTCGACGGCGACATCGGCATCATTGATTTGGTTGTCAAAGCCGGTTTCGCACCCACAAACAGCGAAGCCCGCCGCCTCATCCAGCAGGGCGGGGTCAAGATCAACGACGCAGCCGTCACTGACGGCAAAGCCGTCATCGAACCCGCCGACGGAATGATCCTCAAAGTCGGCAAACGCAAATTCGCCCGCATCGTCTGCTGAAATCAATGTATTCAGGTGGAGCGGGCGCTCCGCGCACGCTGAACGCGCCGGGACGGCACGTTCCACCTTGCGGGTTCCAGTTTTTGGAAAAAACAAACACCCGAGCCCTGTGACGGGCGCTCAAGAACGCCAAAGCCGCTAAGCAAATATCGATCTCCGGGCTGGAGAAGGGCGGAGTTTTTCAACAGTCCAAGAAACCTCGGATTGTCCGGGTTTCTTCAAGCTGTAAATGCAGATCAGGTTTCGTTCTAGGCTGCTTTGAAACGGCGAAGCAGCCAGGATCCAATCCCGCCGATACCGAGAAGAAGAGCGGTTACAGGTTCGGGGATGTTCTGGATTGAGGCACTTTGGCCAGTAAAGGCACCATAGCCCTGACTTGACACTAGTGGCAGGGAAAGAGCACCCGCGTCGTAGTTGAACGTGACGGTTCCCGTTGCAGTTGACAGGTCGGTTCCTGCGGGGATAGAGCTGCCGAAGCTTAGGACTATGGAGTCCACTAAGTCGGTCTCATTGTCGATTTGTTCCAACGTTGTTGAAATGCCGCCGATCGACCAGCTACCCGAAGTTGAGGGAATGTCGAAGGTTGTCAGTACGTCGTTGGGAGCAAAAGTGAAGAACCCCAAGCTTGACTCGGTTGAAGTCAGGCCCGATCCGGAAATCGTCCAATCGGAAGTTCCGTTTCCGTTGTCCTGAATCGCGAAGATAATACCCGCGGAGACTGATGTTGTAATGCCAAAGACAGTCAGGGATATAAACAGACTCCGCAATTTGTGACTATAAGCGTTCTTCATTGAATTGCTTGCAGACATCATTTCTTGCCTCCTTATTCTTGTTTCAGATTGATTACTCAAACCGCTCGCTCATGAGGATTTCTGTAACGACACGCGTTGTCAAATAGAATTTTAAATCGTTTGCAAGACTCATTTTTTTGGGGGCAGGCACTCGGTATCTGACTTTCGACGGCAGCGATGAGTTTGTGAGCGACTCAGAATATCCTCTGTTCATTTAAGTTCGACTTGAATCCATTCCACAGCTAAGAACTCGGCATGATTTCTGTGATTTTAAAACGAGGGCGTGAGAAGTCGGTTTTGCAACGGCACCCGTGGATTTTTTCCGGCGCGATTGAACGGGTCGAAGGTGCGCCGGGCGTTGGCGAGACGGTTGCCGTTTGTTCCGCCGACGGCAAGCCGCTGGCGCAGGCGGCGTGGTCGCCAGAGTCACAGATTGCTTTGCGCGTCTGGAGTTTTAATCCGTCCGAAACGATCGATGCCGGTTTTTTTCGCGCCAAGCTAAAAAACGCGATCAATGCCCGATGCCATCTGACAGGTAGAACTTCTTCATGTGGCGCAGGCGCCTCGCCTGCAGTGAGAACTATCGAATTACCTGCGGAATGTCGGCAGACGGGGGCGTCTGCCCCACAAAATACAAATGCTGTGCGCCTCGTGGCGTCGGAGTCCGATGGACTACCCGGCCTGATTATCGACCGCTACGCGGACTTTTTAGTCTGTCAGTTTCTTTCCGCCGGTTCCGAACATTGGAAAGACACGATCATCGAGCTGTTGCAGGAACTTTTTCCAGGCCTTTCAATCTATGAGCGTTCTGATGTTTCAGTGCGCGAGAAGGAAGGGCTTCCGCTGCGTTGCGGCGTGCTGGCCGGAAGCGAGCCGCCGGATCAGGTCGAAATCACCGAAAACGGAATGCGCCTGCTGGTGGATATCAAGGCCGGACACAAGACCGGCTATTACCTCGATCAGCGCGACAGCCGCCTCGCCGTGCGCGACTGGGCAGCAAATCGCGACGTGCTGAATTGCTTTTCGTACACCGGCGGCTTTGGCATTTCCGCGCTGCTCGGCGGCGCGAAGCATGTGCTGCAAATGGACAGCTCCGGACCCGCGCTGGAGATCGCAAAACAAAACGCCGACCTTAACGGACTTGATCCGGCGGCTTCAGAGTATATCGAAGGCGATGTGTTTAAAGAGCTGCGCCGTTTCCGCGATTCGCGCCGCGATTTCGATCTGATCATTCTCGATCCGCCCAAGTTTATTGAATCGCGCAACCAGATCGAAAAGGGCGCGCGCGGCTACAAGGACATCAATCTGCTGGCGTTCAAACTGCTTC
>JBAYVX010000069.1:0-8771 GCA_041674365.1 Kiritimatiellales bacterium
GGATGCGGACGGGGCGCCGGATTCCATAACCGGTTCGTGCAACCTGAACTTCACGCATTGCAACAGCAGATCGCACAGATCGGGCAACAGCTCGAAGAACTGAAAGGCCGCTCATGAAAATTGCCATCTCCACCTCAGGAAACGATTTGAGCGCACCGCTCGATCCGCGCTTCGGACGCGCCGCACGGTTTATTGTTTACGAAACTGAAACCGGAACATTTGAGCTGGCTGACAATTCTCAAAACCTCAACGCCGCACAAGGCGCAGGAATTCAAGCTGCACAAAACGCCGCAACTACCGGCGCGGCGGCAGTCATCAGCGGCCATTTCGGTCCCAAGGCATTTCGAGTGCTGAGCGCATCGAAGATTGCTGTTTACCCCTCAACCGCCACCACCGTTCAGGAGGCGCTGGATGTATATGCGGCAGGCGAACTTACCGCCGCTCAGGAAGCGAATGTGGAAGGACACTGGATTTGAACACCACGCTCCACTGCATTCCCTGCTTTGTCCGCCAAACCCTGGATGCCTGCCGCATGGTAACGGATGACCCCGCCCTGCATGAACAAATCATGCGCGACGTGCTGCGCTGGATGAGCGAGATGGATCTATCCCTTTCGCCGCCGGAGCTGGCGCAGCGTATTCATCGACGACTGCGGGAGCTGACCGGTGTGGAAGATCCGTACCGAAAACAAAAAGATGAGCACAATCAGATGGCGCTGAAGCTGCTGCCTGGACTGCGTACACAGGTCGCCGCGTCGGACGACTCGCTGATGACGGCGACCCATTTGGCCATTGCGGGAAACATTATTGATCTGGGAGCAAAAAGCGGACTGGCCGAAAACGAAGTTCAGGATGCTATTCTGCACGCCTCAGAAAAACCGCTTGAAGGCGATCTGGAGACTTTCCGCAAAGAGGTTGCACGAGCCGGGACGATTCTTTATCTGACCGACAATTGCGGCGAAATTGTTTTCGACACCCTGCTGATCGAACAGCTCGGGGCGAAGCGGGTAACGCTTGCCGTGCGCGGTCGGCCGATCATCAACGATGCAACACCCATGGATGCGAAAACAGCAGGCCTCAACCAGATTGTTCCCGTCATTGGAAACGGATCGGATGCGCCGGGTACGCTGATCGAGGATTGCAGCGAAGAATTCCGCAAAGCCTTTGACTCCGCCGATCTGATTATTTCCAAAGGCCAGGGAAATTTTGAAACTCTGAACGACTGCGGAAAAAATATTTTCTTCCTGCTCAAAGTCAAATGTCCGGTGGTGGCGGAATCTGTTTGTCTGCCGGTCGGTACGCATATTCTGCGTCATGGAAAGAATCTCCTGTAATGCGCATTGCGATTGCATCCGGAAAAGGCGGAACCGGAAAAACAACGCTGTCGGTGGCGCTGGTGCAGGCCTGGAACGGCTCCGTCCAACTGCTCGACTGCGACGTGGAAGCGCCGAACGCTTCGATTTTCCTGAGCTTGGAAAATTCTTCTGAACAAACGGTTTTTGTGCCGATCCCCGCGGTCGATTCGTCGCGGTGCACCGGATGCGGAAAATGCGCGGCGATCTGTGAATTCAACGCACTGGCCGTAGCCGGAAAATCCGTTCTGGTATTTGAAGAACTTTGCCACAGCTGCGGCGGCTGTGTGAGAATATGCCCCGAACAGGCGATCACGGAAGAGTCGCGCGAAATCGGAAAAATCCGAACGGGACAAATCGGAACGATCCGCCTCACAGAAGGCCGGCTCGATATCGGTCGCACCATGGCTCCGCCGCTGATCCGCGCCGTGAAAAAGAGCGCCGACCCTGCGTTGCCGGTTTTGATCGACTGTCCGCCCGGTACCTCCTGCCCGATGATCACCGCCGTGAAAGATTCCGACTACGTTATTCTGGTCACTGAACCAACCCCGTTCGGATTGCACGATCTGACACTGGCGGTCGAAACAATGCGATTGCTGAAACTTCCGTTCGGTGTCGTGATTAACCGCGCCGATGCCGGCGACGACTGCGTGGTTGAGTATTGCAAAAAAGGAAACATACGGCTGTTGCTGCAAATTCCGGAGTCGAGGAAAATTGCCGAAGCCACTTCGCGCGGTGAAACGCTGTTATCCGCCGATCCCTCGCTGGAAAAGCCATTGCAGGATCTTTTGAGGAGCCTGCTATGAAAGAGCTGGTGATCATCAGCGGAAAAGGCGGGACGGGAAAAACCAGCGTAACGGCTTCGTTTGCCGCGCTCGCAAAAAATGTAGTACTGGCCGACTGCGATGTCGATGCGGCCGACCTGCATTTGATTTTAAATCCGCAGATCCGCGAGCGACACGATTTCTACGGCGGACACGAGGCGGTCATTCGTCCGTCGGATTGTACCGAGTGCGGGTTATGTCAAACGCTTTGCCGCTTCGATGCCATCAAGGATTCCGTCGGAAAATTCCAGATTGATCCCGCGTCCTGCGACTGCGAAGGGTGCGGCGTTTGCGTCGAGTTCTGCCCGGCGAAAGCGATTGATTTTCCGGATCGGCTGTGCGGCGAGTGGTTCCGATCGCAAACCCGCTTTGGCGCAATGGTTCATGCCCGGCTCGGCATCGGCGCAGAAAACTCCGGCAAGCTGGTCAGCACCGTGCGTAATCAGGCCAAACAGTTTGCTCTGGCGACTCAAGCCGACTGGATTCTGGTGGATGGCCCGCCCGGCACCGGCTGTCCGGTGATTGCTTCCATCACGGGCGCGGATGCCGTACTGGCCGTTACGGAACCGACGTTGTCTGGAAAGCACGATCTGTTGCGCGTTCTTGAACTGGCGAGTCACTTCAAAATCCCCGCCTTCGTCTGCGTCAACAAATGGGACATCAATCCGGAAATGACCGGGCAGATTGAAACGGCCGCAACCGCGGACGGAGCCACCGTTTTAGCGCGGATTCCGTATGACAAATCCATCACCGCAGCCCAGATTAATGGACAAAGCGTGGTGGAACTCAATAACGGCGCCGCCTCACAATCCATCCAGATCTTGTGGAAAGAATTACACCAACAAATACAACCAGGAGAACCAACATGAAAATAGCCATACCGGTTGCCAACGAAAAACTCTGCATGCACTTCGGACACTGCGAAACCTTCGCGGTGCTGACGGTCGATCCGCAGACGAAAAAAATCACCGGACGAGAAAACCTCGTTCCGCCGCCGCACGAACCGGGCGTCTTGCCCGCCTGGCTGGGCGAACAAAAAGTAAATGTCATTATCGCGGGCGGCATGGGTCAGCGCGCGCAACAGCTGTTTGCAGAACAGAATATTCAGGTCGTTGTCGGTGCTCCGGCAGAAGCACCGGAAGCTCTGGTCGAAACGTACCTGGCTGGAACACTTCAGTCCGGCGCCAACGCCTGCGATCATTAACCAACTATTTTTCCAAACATTGGAAAATGGCGGCGTCTTCCGGTTTTACGATTGCACAGCCTTTGCAACGCGAACATTGGGTGTCCAAACGTTGGATGCGGTTTTTGCGCTCCAGCAGGCTGAGCATATCTTCCATCACAGCAACGTCGGTCTGAAAATGAGTCGCCAGTTCCGAAAGCGACATCGGCCCGCGTTCTTTAAGAAGCTGTATGATTTCGGTCAGCATTATCGCACCTGAATTTTTGCTGCGGCTTCTTTGGAGATGATGTAGCGGCTTTCTCCGGCGGCAACGACCATGTTGGCGTCGTTGGGCCGGTTTTTCATGACGTGAACAAGTGCGCCGCTGAAAAGCCCCATTTCGAGCGTTTTGCGGTCGCGGTTGGAAATAATGACAACATCAGCGCCCTGCGCGAAGTCGCTGAGCGGATGGGCACAACAGATTCCCTGCCCTGCCCGGTGCCCGCATCGCTGCTGCTGCCGTTTTCTGAAAAGACGTCTGAACATGATTTATCCTTTTTCCCGCGAAATAATTTTGAGCGCTGATATGAATAAAATACCGACCAGTAAAATGGCGCCAGTCCAAACTGCGGATTGCACAGGATGCGAGGCAAAGGTGGCGAGCTGATAGAAAAGTGTGGCGAACGTCCACGCCAGTACGGTGAGATAGCCGACGCTGAAGGCCATCCATTTCCAACCGGTTTCGCGCTGGATGGCGGCGATGGCGGCAATGCACGGGGAGTAGATGAGCACAAAAAGCAGATAGGCGAAGGCACCGGCTTTCCCGTTAAATGCGTTGAGCATCGCAGCAGCCGGATCGGCGCCGTTGGCGCCGTAAAATGTATTGAGCGTGCCGACCACCAGCTCTTTGCCAAAGATGCCGGTAATGAGTCCGAGCGTGGCGGGCCAGTTATTGTCGGTGATGCCCATCGGATGAAAAAGCGGTGTGACCATACGGCTGAAGGCACTCAGAACCGACGTTTCAGACGTTTCGTGTCCGAATGTTCCGTCGGTGCCAATCGACCAAAGTACGCTAAGAACGAGCACAAGAATCAGGATGATTTTCCCGGCGCGCAGGATGAATTCTTTGAGGCGTTCCCATGTGTGATGCACGATGGCAACGGCGCGCGGCAGATGATACGGCGGCAGCTCCATAACAAACGTTGAGGCATCCCCTTTCAGAATGGTACGACGGAAAAGCAGTCCGCTGCCAACGGCAAGCAGAATGCCGATAAGATAAAGCATAAAGATGACACCGCCGCCGATGCGCGGAAAAAAGATTCCGGCGAAAAGTGCATAGACCGGCAGGCGCGCGCCGCAGGACATGAACGGGTTGAGAAGAACGGTCAGCGTGCGGTCGCGTTCGTTTTCCAATGTCCGGGCAGCCATGATGCCCGGCACATTGCAACCGAAGCCAACAAGCATTGGAATGAAGGCTTTGCCCGGCAGACCGATCGCCCGCAGGCTGCGGTCCATAACAAAGGCCGCGCGCGCCATGTAGCCGGACTCTTCGAGAAGCGACAGGCAGAGGAACATGAAAAAGATCGGAGGTATAAAGGTTGCGACCGTCTGAATGCCTCCGCCGAGGCCGTCGGCCAGTAAAACGTGGATCCAGGCCGGCGCACCGAGACCGTTCAGCCAGCTGCCGAAGCCATCAACCAGCAGGCCGCCAAGGAACATATCAATCCAGCCGGTGAGCGGTGCGGAAAACGTTATGGTGACCGTAAAAACCAAATACATCACGGCCAGAAAGAGCGGAATGCCGAGCGGACGGCTCAGAACAACCCGGTCGATAGCGTCCGAAAAGTTTTTCCGCAGCTCGCCGGTGCGCTTCACCACGTCAAGAGCAAGACCATGGACAAAGCCGTAACGTCCGTCGGCCATGACGATTTCAATATCTTCGCCGATGTGTTTTTCGATTTTGGCAATTTCCGACGCAAGCAATTCGTCACAGATCCCGACGGTCAGTTCTTCGGCAACCGGATCACGTTCCAGCAGTTTGACGGCAAGCCAGCGCGGTGAGACATCGACCCGTTCTGCGGCGGACGTTACAGCAGGGATCAGCCCCGCCAGCGCTTTTTCGACCTGCGCGTCATACATCACATTCGTGGCACTTACCCGATGTGTCGCCGCAGACTCCGCCACAGCAGTTTTAAGTTCTTCAAGCCCATCTTTGCGGGCGGCAATCATCGGGATCACAGGACAGTCGAGATGTTTTGCAAGATGACCAACCTGCACCTCGATATGCCGGCGTTTTGCCAAATCCATCATATTGAGGACAACAATGAGAGGCACACGCATTTCAAGCAGTTGAGCGGTCAGATAAAGTCCGCGTTCAACATTGCGCGTATCAATGATATTAACGACCGTGTCCGGCTTTTCTTTAAGGATGTAGTCACGCGCAGCGTTTTCGTCCGGTGATCCGGCAGAAAAAGAATAGATGCCGGGCAGGTCAACTACACGGATTTTCGAACCCTTGTAAAGGTATTCGCCCACCAGATGCTCAACCGTGACGCCCGGCCAGTTGCCTACCCGCTCACGCGAGCTGGTCAATGCGTTGAACAGCGTGGTTTTCCCGCAATTCGGGTTCCCGGTTAAAGCTATAGTGAACTGCTTCATTTCTCCTCATTTCGAGAAAGAAATGATACGGGCGTGAAATCCTGTTGCGAGAATAAAACCTGAACAATAAGCGTTCAATAAGCGGTTGCGCACAGCTTGAAAAACAGATTTTCCAAGGTTCGGAAAAAACAAACGCGGATTTTCCAAACATTGGAAATATCCGCGTTTTCGCTGAGCGTCCGGTCTTTTACCAGTTTTCGCCAAGCAGTTCAAAATGGGCCTGAACATGGTCGCAGGCAACGCATTTGGCCGGAGCTTTGGTTCCCGCGTGCAGATAGCCGCAGTTACGGCAGCGCCAGACCACCTTTTCTTCGCGCTCAAATACCCGACCCGCTTTGATGTTGGCGGCAAATTCGCGGTAGCGTTTGTCGTGCTGTTTTTCAGCCACCGCAATCGCTGTAAAGACAGAGGCAATCAGGACGAAACCTTCTTCTTTGGCGATTTTCGCGAAAGAAGGATACATATCGGTCCACTCATGCTCTTCGCCGGCGGCTGCGGCCAGCAGATTGTCATAGGTGGTGCCGACCGGCCCGGCCGGGAATGTGCTGGCAGGGATTTCGATCTCGCCGCCTTCCATCAGCTTGAACAGGCGTTTGGCATGTTCTTTTTCCTGATCCGCGGTTTCCGCAAAAGTATCAGCAATCTGTACATAGCCTTCTTTTTTGGCGGCACTGGCGTAATAGGTGTAACGGTTACGGGCCTGTGATTCACCGGCAAATGCACACATCAGGTTCTTTTCGGTTTGACTTCCTTTGAGTTCCATAGAGTTCCTCCCTTTAGGGTTAATGCGGCGTATTATGGACACTCCCGCCTGTATTTCAACCGAAAGTAATACGAGATGCGGGCGCAGTTCTGCAAAGCAAAGATATGGTGCGCCTGCCGGGAGTCGAACCCAGATCACCGGCTTCGGAGGCCAGCGTTCTATCCATTGAACTACAAGCGCGATAGAGAGCAGAGAAAGTAGCGGTTCATCGCCGATAGGGAAACAGAAAAGAAAAATTTCTGCATCCTTCTCTTATTTTCGGAAAAAAGCGCCGGCAAGCCTGCGCACTCCAAATCTTTTCACCCGTTCTTTGCTTCGAAGTCCTTCATGAAAGCGATGAGCGCATCAACTCCGGCTTCCGGGAAGGCGTTGTAGATGGAGGCGCGGATACCGCCGACAGAGCGGTGTCCCTTCAGGCTGGTCATTCCCAACTTGGATGCCTCTTTGACAAACTGCGCTTCGAGTTCTTCGGTCGGCAGGCGGAAGGTGACGTTCATCGGCGAACGCTGTTCCGGCACAGCGGTTCCTTTGTAGAAGCTGGATGCGTCAATCGCGGCGTACAGCTTGGCGGCTTTGGCTTCGTTGATCTTCTGCATGCCTTCGAGTCCGCCCTTGGCAATCAGCCAGCGGGTGACCAGCATCAGCATGTAAACCGGGAAAGTCGGCACCGTGTTTTTGAGCGAGTTTTCGGCGATAAAGGTGCGGTATTGAAAAAGATCCGGAAGCGTTTCCGGCGCGCGTTCGGCCAGATCGTTGCGGATGATGACCAGCGTGATGCCTGCCGGAGCGAGGTTTTTTTGCGCGCCGGCATAGATCATACCGAACTGCGACACATCGAGCGGACGCGAGAGAATGTCCGACGACATATCGGCAATCAGCGGAGCTTTGGTTTTGGGAAATTCCTTCACCTGCGTGCCCGCAATGGTTTCGTTTGAGGTGATGTGCACATAGGCCGCATCAGCGCTGAACTTCAACTCGCTGTTTTCCGGCATGCGGGTCGGAATTTCTTTCGAGGTATCGGCGATCACATTGATCTTGCCGAGTTTTTTGGCGGCCTTAACGGCGCCCGAGCCCCACGATCCAGCGTTGATGTAGTCGGCGGTCTGCCCTTCGCCGAGCAGGTTCATCGGGATCAGAGAAAACTGGGTGGTCGCGCCGCCGGTCATAAACAGTACGCTGTAGTTGTCCGGAATATTTAAGAGGGTTTTGATGTTGGCAATCGCCTCTTCATGCACGGCGGTATATTCCTTACCGCGGTGACTCATTTCCATGATGGACATGCCGGTTCCTTTGAAATCAAGGAGTTCCGCCTGAGCCTCTTTGAGAACCTCTTCCGGCAGAATAGCCGGACCCGCACTGAAGTTATACGCACGCGCCATGATGAGTCCTTTCCTTAAAATTTAAAACAGGACTCAGAATCTAACGGTTCCGCTTCATGCGAGCAAATGGAATATTTCCAAGGTTTGGAAAAACTCGACCGATGTTTCCAACCATTGGAAACCCGGCGTTATCCGATGGCGTCCGAGCCGGTTTCATCCGTGCGGATACGGATGCACTGCTCCAATGGCATGACGAAGATTTTTCCGTCGCCGATATGGCCGCTCTTTGCCGCCTTGATGATCGCCTTGACCGTTACGTCCACGAAGGCATCATTTACAGCGATTTCGAGCTTTACTTTTTCGATCAGATTGACCGCCCGAACCTGACCTCGGTAGTGCTCCGTGAAGCCGCGCTGCTGGCCGCAGCCGCGCACGCGGCTGACCGTCATTTTATGCACCTCGGCGTTGAATAAAGCGGCTTTGACGTCTTCAAGCTTTTCCGGCTGAATCACTGCAATAATCATTTTCATAGCGAAAGTTCCTTTTGGGTTTAGAGAGCATCTTCCGGGTGGGCTTCAATCCGATGAACTGCCAGGTCGGAACCGATTAATTCCTCATGCGGACTGAGCCGGATGCCGACAGTGATTTTCATCAAGCCGTATACTTTCGTGCTGGCCGCCAGACAAAACGTCAC